>JAUPKT010000257.1 GCA_030837305.1 Thermodesulfobacteriota bacterium | reverse complement strand
TATAGTTCGAATGGGTACAGTGCGCCCGCAGAAGCCACGCTTCGATAGAAAAATTCCGTGCCGCCGTATCGAGCCTTTGCGGTCACCGTGTGGGTAAGCGCCAAGACTCGCGAGAGAGAAGTAAAATCACATTCTCTTTGGCCATTCGATGTGGTGGAGCGACTACAACTGAGGGTGTCCCACAGGGTCCTCTGAGAGAATGTCAAGTCATCGGGGCGTACTATTGGATCTTGCCCCGGATAGGCTTTGAAAACTGCAGGCTGATTTGACCAATCGAGGGAATGCCCAGACATCCCGAATCGATCATAGCTCGTTGAAACATGGTAATCAGCCCCTGAACTATTCATTGTCCCATCCCCTGCCGCTCGCGTAAAATCGGGCTTCAGCCTCCCCATGGCATGTGTGCATACACATGTGACAGCTTGTCACGATACTCCCTGAAAAAGGCTTCATGTTCTCTTTCCCAAGCAGACAGCATCTCCAGCGCCCTTGACGCAGGCCCCTCCGTCTTTTCAGCCATTTCGGCATAGAACTCACTGAGGTCCTTTTCTATAAGCCATGCGGTGTTGAAGACCGTAACATCGGGCACCATTGAACCGTGGACACACTGCTCGAGAAACTCGGACTTCGCCCGTTCATCAAAGAAATTCGTTGTGTCAATCAGTGTTGACTGGAGGTTCTCTTCATCGATTTCACCCCGAGATTTCAAATCCTCGAGAATGCGGGTGATAAACTGAATGTGTTTCTTTTCTTCCCCGATTAATCTCTCAAAAGCACTCTTGGCAGCTCCCACCCCCATGCGGTCCAGGGATGCCGTGAAAAAGCTCATCCCCGTCTGTTCCTGGTTGAGGGCATACTCAAATACTTTGGTCATCTTTTCATTTTGGTTCATATTTTGCGCCCCTTGGATTTATTGCAATAAAATGCTTCCTCTGGACCCCTACGTCAATCAATTTGGCAAATCCTCGCCAACGAGAATGAAAGCCGACCAAAAGAATGGGTGGTCATAACCTACCGCTCGAACATGTTTGCGTGCGGCCTGGAGAGCATCTATCTTGTTCTTGCCCGACGAGAGTTCCTGTAGGAACCGCTTCACAAGCAACACTGAAGGCTTTTCGTCGATGCTCCACATGCTCATGAGCACCGACTTTGCGCCTGCGTACTGGAAAGCCCTGCCCATGCCCATGGTTCCCTCGCCGGCAATATGCCTACCGAGACCCGTTTGGCATGCCAACAGCGTGACGATTTGTGCGTTGAGATTGAGACTCATAACGGTGGACATGCGCAACAGGTTGTCGGCCAGGGGAGGAAAACAGCTCATCAACAGGACCGGTTCGTAAATCTCTGGTTTGAACTTGTCACCGAAATAGCCGTGGGTCGCAAAGATTATCTGTCCGTAGTCACCGATTCGCGGCGCAACTTCTTGCTGAAAATTCTTCAGGGTTGCATCTTGCTTCGTGAGTACAAACGCTTTCTCGCGAAAAAGTGTTTTCAATTCCTCAGCGAAAACTCTCGTTTCTTCAAGGGGATCAAAAGAATCCGCCAACTTCTTATACGTCGCGGCGGAGAGCAGTTGCGGGTCGCCTTGGGTTGGTTCTAATACTGGCATTCCTGCCAAGGTCTCCGCCCGCATAGGGGAGACGAACGATCCCGCCAACGCCTCAACTGGTGGAGACGCCGTGACTTCTGATGGCACGATCACATCGGCTATGATCAGGACTTTGTCACTGAGGCTCTTGGGTTTCGCAGCAGAGCGGGTGAGAGTCAATGCGGAAAGAGACTGATAGTAAATCAGAGGATTTCTCTCAACGAGGAATTCAACGCCCTCAATTGCAGGAATCTGTATATGTTTTTCTTTGGATATTTTCACTGTCCTTTCTGATATCTTTCCACCATGGTTCAGGACAAGCATTTCAAACGGGAGCAACTCGAGGCAATCATCCAAGATCAACAGAATTGGTTCACCCTTGTTCATCAGGTCGCTGATATTGCCGAGAAGCAATTCTGACAGGTCTTTACCCTCTTTCAGATCAAACTGATCGAGATCGGCATAATCCGCTAGGGTTTCCATCGGTTGCCGGTAGCGTATCACCATGTTTTCCAATTGCTTCCTGGAAATAGAGGTGAAAGCTGCATGAATGATGTCATTGCCCCTGCAGAGATACGCTATGAATCCGGTATCTGTGACCTCGTAGGCAAGCACCAACTGGCTGGGGCTGATGTTCACCTCGCGTATTGACACCGGTTGAGGGAATCGCGATGCGAAGAAATTGGGATTATTCTGGTAAATGTGAATGCGAGTTCTATTGGCCAAGATAGCGAAGAGTTCAGGATGCTGGATACCCCCATGTTGTTTGATCAAGTCCTCGGCCTGATTATAGAGTTCCAAGGCTTTGGGGTAATCGTTCTTGCCCTGATGAATGCGTGCCTGGAGATTTCTGACCATGCCCTGTTCTAATTGTTTTCCGAGGGTGTGGTATTTCTCTAAGGCCTGATCCGCAAAGTCGGCAGCCTGGTCGTAATGGGCCAGTTCGAGATGGCAGCGGGCCATCCAGAAAAGCGCGGCAGCTCGGCAAAGCTCATGACTTCCGCAAGACATTGCCATCCGCTGAAACAGCTCCAACGCGTCACGATAGCGTGTCTGATTAACGAGCTTTTCACCCTGGGAGAAGAGTTCTTGAGCAGTTTCGAGATCTGAGGCAGCCACAGGCAGGGTCCATGTTGGGGTGGCAATGCCTATCGTGACCAGGGTGAAAAAAACTGCGACGATACGGGACATGTTTCTCTCCCGCTGTGGACAATCCCTAGAGCATGCATGGCAAGTATCTGGCTCATGTCAGGACGTGTTCGTTAGACCATAGGCCTATGAGGAAATATTAGCGAATATTCGATTCTCATGACATCAGCATGTTCTGTTTTTGCGTCACGCCACACTCACGGAACATGTCCCTAAGACTCATCACGTTTGTTCCTCACCCGGAGGCAAAAGCAATTCCGATTCCTGCACCAAGGAGCACAGCTACTACCGGATTGCACCAAAGGGCTCAGCCTGAACCAAATTGAGAACTAACGAGGAACAGGATAGAACCGAATACAGCACCTATTACGCCACCAATAACGTATTTCATTTTATCGTCACTTTCGAACTATTCTTTGAGTTGGCCATTTGACAATCTACTTATTTCTCCAGTGACCTTGTCCCGGACGAAGCATTCGTCTCGTCTAAGAAATATCTTAGAGCCGCCTGGGGAATTGT
>JAUPKT010000256.1 GCA_030837305.1 Thermodesulfobacteriota bacterium | reverse complement strand
TTTGTCCTGCAGTTGCTGCAGCCAGGAAGAACAATCCGTCCGCAACCGGAGAAGCGCTGGTGAATGAGGCCATCAAAGCGAACGTATGGCAGGCTATTGAAGATGTTTTCCGCACCAGCCCCATAACCGCCGGCATCGTCAAATCAGGCAAGCTCAAAGTCGAGGGGGCTGTCTATGACATAGCAACCGGTTCGATAGCCTGGATGGGTCCTCATCCAAAGCAAGACAAATTGCTGTCCGACTGAGCACGTTATACCGGTTCTCAAAATGCCGGTCGAGATTGCTTCGCTGCGTTCGCAATTTCAAGAAAAAATTCCATTTGTCATTGCCAGGAGTCAGTGGCGACGAAGCAATCTCAGTTCTTGTGGACATTTTCTGGTGAAAGGGCACACGAATCCGGCATAACTTTCGAGAGCGGCCATGGCATCTGGTTCCAGAGCCAGTGAACGGGGGATACCGAAAATTTGTCGCTCTTGTGTTTCAACCAAGCATCAGTGTACCTTCTTTCAACTAACCCCACAAAGCTATTTATTGTGAGTGGCGGAAATGATTCCACTAAGAAATGCCATGGAAATCTTCAAGATTTTGCCAAGGACCAATTGCAGGGATTGTCGGGTACCCACCTGCCTGGCCTTTGCCGCGGCGACCTTCAACGGTGAAAAGCGACTGGATGATTGCCCACATTTGGACAGGGCCGTGCTGAATCAATTCGACATTCAGACGTCTAAGTCGAGGACATTGGCCCTTGAGGAACAACGACTGGTGGCCGACTTAAAACGTAAAGTCGCCCTCATAGATCTTAGCACCGCGGCCGAAAGGCTGGATGCCTCGTTCGCCGGCAAAAGCTTGAAGGTAAAGATGCTTGGAAAGGACTTCCACGTTGACAGTTCCGGGAATTTAACCTCCGACTGCCATGTGCACGGTTGGGTCGCGGTGCCACTACTCGATTACATTATATCGTGTGCTGGCAAATCACTTTCAGGCAACTGGATACCTATGCGTGAGATCAGGGGTGGAGCCGCCTGGGCCCCTCTTTTCGGACAAAGGGCCGAGAAGCCGCTGAAGCGTCTGGCTGACACCCACACCGATCTGTTTGAACTCATGATCCATGTTTTCAGCGCAAAACCAGCCCCTCGAGTTTTTGATTCCGACATAGCAGTTATTTTGTATCCTCTGCCGCGGATACCAATGCTCGTTTGTTACTGGAAACCGGATGGCTCCATGGATTCATCACTCAATGTGTTTTTCGACGACTCGGCCCAGGACAATTTGACCATTGACTCTTTGTACAGGATTTCTGCGGGGCTGGTCGTCATGTTTGAGAAAATAGCGATCACCCACGGTACGTGAAGACATACAGGGGATGAAGAAAACTGGGTAGGAATTGTGGATCAGCCATTTTCCATGGCTGGACTGATGGAAGATGCTGGTTTTGCGGCTATTCTGAGATTTTCGCAGCGGCTCTTTTCAGTTCATCTACGACCCGGTAGACATCTCCGAGGCATCATCTTCCGGATGGGTTCTTGGAGGCGCATTGACATCCTCCGAATCTTTTTTCGGCCATGATTCTTTCCATTATCGATGAGCTGCCGTTATTTCTGAAATCTTCTTCCAGATCACGTTTGGTATACCCAAAACAGTAACATATCAATTGATCTTCACCGTGCTTATTGGGTTTGGTCGAATTGGTTTTCATTGGAGCAGATTTTCCAGAACACTTATAGTGGACCGTAATCCCAAGATTCACCCAAGTCCTGAAGCGGTGTGACGAGGATGTTTTGCGCCAGTCGATACGCAGTTCGCCCGGGATAAACCAACCACAGACCTGAAAGTTGCAAGTCGTCCATGACAGTCTTGATCGATTTGGTCATTTTGGGAGCGTCGGCATACTTGAACTCCACTCCCCACGTCCTGCCGTTCTTCTGCCACAACAAATCCAGTTCGACTCCGGAATGCGTGTTAAAAAAAAACAGGTCTTGATCTGATTTCTCGAGCATTCTGCACACAGACTCTAATGCAAAACCTTCCCAAGACGCCCCCAGCTTTGGGTGAGTCAGCAACTGATCCATTGCCTCAATGGACTGCAACGAATGAAACAACCCGGAATCCCTCAGGTAAATCTTGGGCTTCTTGACCAAGCGTTTCCCCAGGTTCGCACTCCAAGGCTGAAGCATGCGTATCATGAAGGTTTGCTGCAGAATCTCGCAATATCTTCTGACAGTGACGTCGGAGATTCCGAAGGACCTGCCGATGGCAGAGTAGTTGATGACCTGCCCATGGTAATGACTCAACATGGTCCAAAAACGACGTATGGAGGGAGAAGGAATGCTTATGCCCAACTGAGGAATGTCTCTTTCCACGAAAGTGGCAATGTAGCTCTGTCTCCACAAGACACTTTCCTCGTCCGAACGAGCTGTATATGATCTTGGCAGCCCCCCTCTTACCCACAACGACCTCAAGTTTTCACGTCCGACGTCCGAGAGTCTGAGACCACCAAGCACAAAATATGAGATCCTTCCTGCGAGGGACTCTGTGCTCTGCTTCAATAGGTCTGGTGAGGCGCTTCCCAGAATGAGGTATTTCTGAGACGGCCGGTTGTCCACGAGATACCTGAGCAGGGGGAAGAGATTGGGCGTACGTTGAATTTCGTCTATGACAATGAGGCCATCCAAATCTTCCAGCGCAAGTTGAGGCTGTTCCAAGGCTGCCACATCCCTGGGATTTTCCAGATCAAAGTAGTGGTCATAGGCCAAGGTTTTTGCCAATGTAGTCTTTCCGGATTGCCTGGGGCCAAGAATAGCCGTTACGGGAAAGATGGAGATAAGCCTTTTTATTTCTTGGGAATCTTTCTGTCTTTCGATGAACTTCATGGGGAAGAGCATACCGGACGAACTATGAAAAATCAAACCTCAGCTTCGAGATTTCACAAAATATGATTCCTCGGGTCTCGCAGAGTGGCTTTACTATCGAAGCAGTGTCTGAATATATTCGGATTCTCACAATTTCTCACGAGATTGCTTTGCTCTCATTGCAAGGCAACGCGGCAATATCAATCCTTGTTGATCTCACAGATAAACCTCACGTCGATGCCCCACTTTGACAACATATACGACTAATTCTTGATCTTTGATCTCGTAAATGATCCGATAGAAACCTTGACGGACTCGATACCTTTCTTGCCCAGACAGCTTTTCGCAACCGGGGGGCCGAGGCTCCTCAGACAGAGCCTCGATGACCTTGAGGATCCTGGCAATATCTTTACGGGGAATTGCACGAAGGTCTTTGGCCACCGACCGCTTAACCAGGAGCTTATAGTCTCCCATTTGCCTTCAAATTGTTCAATAGTTCTTCGTAGCTCATGACCGGCTCGGATGACCGCTCATCGAACGCGGCTAAGTCTTCCTGGTCCTCCTTAAGTGCCTGGCGAACAGCATCGTTGACGATTTCGGACATTGAGCGGAGAGTGGAGACCGCCTTCAGACGCAGAGCTTTGTGGATTTCAGGCTGAAAGTAGATCGTGGAACGCTTGAGGGTATGTCCCATGTTAGTTGCCTCCTGACCTCCGGTATAGCATTATAGCGTCATAACGTCAAGGAAGCCTCGAGTCGGGCAGCCTCCTCAGCCATGTCGTGGTCTGAAAGGACCCGCTTAGACGGGATGCCTTTTTCCAAGTCCAATCCCATGAGTTCGTAGAATTTCTCCTTCATGGCGGCGAAATTGATCTCAACTCCTTCAGGGGCTCCATCCATTGCCGGTTGCAGGAGCTTGTCGGACAGGGAATCCTCCTCCGCAGTAAGACCATAACGGTGGTTGAGCAGCCTGTGGAGATAAAAGACTCGACGGCCTGACATCATCATTTCTTCAATATCCCATTGATACCCGGCCACCGTGTTGAACAGCGCGACCCATTCGGGTATGGATATTTCTCTATCCGCAAACTGGCAGTAGCAAGCACTATTCTCGATGCTCCCCAAGGCCACCGCAATACGCGCGGTTTCGGCTTTATGTTCGTCCGTCATTGGTTCCAACTCAAATTCAAAACCAATCTCTGGATAGTAGCATGCACCCATTT
>JAUPKT010000255.1 GCA_030837305.1 Thermodesulfobacteriota bacterium | reverse complement strand
TCCAAGAGAGAGCACTGGGGATTGTCTTGCACGGACTCGAAGGCGATTCCACACGGGGTTACGTGATGGGCATGGTGAGGGCACTGAACCGTTCAGGATGGGATGCCTTGGCTCTGAATTTCCGAGGATGCAGCGGGGAGCCCAATAGGCTGCTTCGCATGTATCACAGCGGAGATACCCCAGATCTCGATGTGGTGATTTCCACGGTCGCCAAAGACCCCATATATGAGGCCATCGGCCTGATAGGATTCAGTCTGGGGGGCAACGTCATACTAAAATATCTCGGAGAGAGAGGCAGGGACATTAATCCCTCCATAAAGGCCGCAGTAACCTTGTCGGTGCCTTGTGACTTGAAGGCCTGCTCCCAGCGTCTCGAGGAATTCCGCAATCGGCTCTACCTTAAACGCTTCCTAAAGCTCTTGCATGCGAAGATACAGCACAAGACCCACTGTTTTCCGGACAGCATCAGCGACGACGACTACACATCAATCCATACGCTGAAAGAATTCGACGATCGATATACTGCTCCTATTCACGGATTCTCATCAGCAGACGACTATTATGCAAGAGCCTCCAGCAAGCAATTTCTTTCCTCGATCCCAATACCGACGCTTCTCATAAACGCCGCTGATGACCCCTTTCTTTCTGATTCATGCTACCCAAAACAGGAAGCGGAAAAGAATCCGAATCTAGTCCTTGAGATTCCGAGACATGGCGGGCATTGCGGGTTCATGTCCAGTAGGCTTCACGATCAATATTGGTCGGAGACAAGGACTATCTCTTTCCTAAGACAATACCGGTGAGACTTTCCTGATCTCAAGTCGCCGAGACTCCGTGAGAGGGCACAAGTTTCTCCAATTCCTCTTGAAGCCCGCGAAGCTTTCTCAATTGATCATAGGGCAATTGCTCATGTCTTTCGGTCAACCCACCTCTTAACACGTTCAACTGGTCTTGCAGATCATCGGTGAGCGCTAGAACCTTGGCCAAAGTCTGCTCAACGACGTCATCGGTAGTGGGGAAGGGCACGGCGCTTGCTTTCCCAAGTATTAATGGATCATTTCTCCGCGGAATCGATGCATTCATCCCCAGTCTTCTCTTAATCTCGGTTGCCAACACCTCGCTTGAAAATGGCTCGCCGTGAACAACATATACCTTAGGTTTCGGATCGCCGGCAAAGTGACCGACCCATTCCAGCAAGTCGGCTTGATCCGCGTGGGCGGAAAACCCTCCGATGGTGAAGACCTTAGCTCTGACCGCCACCTTTTCCCCAAAAATGGTGACGCTCTTGGCCCCATCCACAATCTGTCTTCCCGTGGTTCCCTCCGATTGAAATCCCACGATGATGATGCTTGATCCATATCTCCATAGATTATGTTTGAGGTGATGCTTGATCCTGCCGGCGGTACACATGCCGTTGGCCGCAATGATGATCGCCGATCCGCTCAGTTGATTGATCGCCATGGATTCCACAGTAGAAGACGTGAGCTTCAAGTTGGGCATGTCAAAAGGATCAAAACCGTTCTCTACAATTGCTCTGGCCCCAGCATCATAGTATGCCTTATTTCTCCTGAAGACCTGAGTAGCTTTGATGGCAAGCGGACTGTCAAGGAAGATGGGAATGTTGGGAAGTTTTCCAGATCTGGAGAACTCTCCCAACAGATACAGAATCTCCTGTGTTCGTTCCAGGGCAAAAGCAGGAATAATCACTTTTTCATTGTGGGAAACGGCAAACCGAATAGCCTCCAACAATTCATCCTTGCTTTCCTCAAAAGAGCGATGCAAGCGATTACCGTAAGTCGACTCAACGAACAGACAGTCTGCATCGAAGATTTCTTCTGGAGACCGCACAATAAGCTGATCGCGACGGCCTAAGTCCCCTGAAAAGACTATTTTTAACTCATTAGGTCCGTCTTGGATCCACAATTCTACAATGGATGAACCCAAGATATGCCCTGCATTTCGAAGTCTGGCCCTCACTCCCGGCTCGAGGTCAATCGTACAGTTAAGTTCAACCGGAGAGAAGTACTTCAAGCTGGCAGCTGCATCCGCAGTGGTGTACAGAGGGTCGACCCCTTTCCTGCCCTGGCGCTTCTTCTTCTTCGTTCTCCATTCTGCATCCATTTCCTGAACGTGTGCTGCGTCAAGAAGCATGAGTTCACACAGTTCAGCGGTTGGAGGGGAACAAATGATCTTTCCTCGAAAACCATCCTTGACCAATTTTGGGATGCGCCCACTGTGGTCAATGTGGGCGTGAGTCAACACGAGATTGGAAATTTCTTTGGGGCTGTAACCCCATTTTTCCTGATTCAATCTCTCTATATCGGTGCCTCCCTGAAAGAGACCACAGTCAATCATTAACCTCAGGCCACCGGAGGTCTCGACCAGATAGTTGGAACCCGTGACCAGGCCCGCTCCACCAAAACAAGTTACCTTAACCATGAGATATCTTTCCCGCGATCGACGTCAAGTATTATGAGGATCCGCCCGAGTTCAAACGAGGTGTCCTAACGCACGGTGAGAGAAACCAGTAGGCCCAGTTACATCGAGAGGACTACTCTTGAGATTCTCAGGCCAGACAAACAATCGGCGGGTTTCCTCAGTTCTCACCTTTTCACGATGATCATTGTGAAACCCACCGACTTTCAACTCTAATATGAAAAAGTCCAGAAGACTTTATTGATTACCAACGAGACCGGCCGGAATTCCGGCGATTTCCGCCGCCTCCCTGACCACCACCTGAGCCGCCGCCTCGCGGTCTGGCTTCATTCACTTTCAAACTTCGACCTTTCAGATCTTTCGAGTCCAATTCCTGAATGGCCTTCAAGCCCTCTTCCCGGTTTGGCATCTCAATGAATCCGAACCCTCTCGAGCGGCCCGTAAACTGGTCCGTAATGATCTTTGCAGAATCTACCGTTCCATACCCCTCAAAAAGTCCCTTAAGGTCGCTCTCACTAGCATCGAATGACAAATTGCCGACATAAATGTTAATACTCATTCTCTAACTCCTTTGACAGATCGCTCAGCGACAGCGAGCTGAGCATATTGGGATTTTGGAACTAGGCATTTGAGTGATCGGGGATGAACCGGGATATTTTTCGGTGTGACAACCCTCGGCACGGACGCCTATGTCCTCGGATCTTATCCTTTGTGCATCACGCCCGTGATCCGATAGAGGTCTAGTGCAGAAACACAAGATAAGCTTAATTTTCCTAGTTAAGCCATTACTGGCCGATTGTCAAGACAAACTGCACAGCCTGTGGTCTTGTTGAGTCAGCGGGAAAAAAATCTCGGTCTACATGAAGGATATGACTGATAATACGGAACTGCAGGATAGCAGCGATTGCCCTTGTACGATTTCCGGGTCTCTGTGGGAGCCGCCTTTGGCGATTCCGCCGGTTCTTTAAGAGTTTCAGTCGACTTCTGCTCAACTTTCGCCGGAGACAGTTGCGGCTTGGGAGG
>JAUPKT010000254.1 GCA_030837305.1 Thermodesulfobacteriota bacterium | reverse complement strand
GCATCCAGCATATCCTGGAGACGGAATTTCCACTTTCTAGGCGACACGGAACGCCTCGCGCAAAATGTCTTCGTTGAGAGCCGGGTGAAGAGCGTCAGGAGTCCCTAAATCAACTGGGAGACCCAGCAGATCAGTCAACGCAGTTTTCAGCGCAATGAATTCGAACAACCCGATATCCGCGTCCGGTTGAAATTCCACCAGGATGTCTACGTCGCTGGCAGGACTAGCTTCCCCTCGTACCATCGATCCGAAGATCGACAGCGAGCGAACATGAAACTGCTCCAGCAACGCCCGGTTAGCCCGCAGGGTTTCGATGATCGTATCTTTTTCCATTCCCGGAACTCCTTCAGATCACAAATCATGGTGAGCTTTGGGTCATGAGATGGTCAATGGGGATTATACCTCTTCTCACAATTCCGGTCGAGATTGCTTCGTCTGGCTCGCTTCCGAATGAGAACTCGGGTTAGGCGATTTCCAGGGTTCCAAAGAGATCCTGTCCGTGGGCATAGGTGATCCTCACGGGTTGAATGCGGCCTGTCTCCAAGGTGCCTTCGGTGACGTAGAGGACACCGTCCACTTCGGGGGCCTGATCCCATGTTCGTCCCTGGAGGAGCAACTCGGATTCTTCGGAAATCCCTTCAATAAATGCCTTTTCAATGGCCCCGATCCTGGAGCGGTTTCGCTTTGCAGTCAATTTCGTATTCAGTTTCTTGATCTCGTTGGCCCTTTGTTTCTTGATCCTGGCAGGTATGGGATCGCCGAGGACAAAGGCCGGGGTTCCGTCTTCAGGGCAATATTGGAACACCCCGACACGCTCTATTTGGTATTCCCTCAAGAAGTCGAGGAGTTCGTTGAAATCCTGGTCGGTCTCTTGAGGGAATCCCACCATGACGGAGGTTCTCAATACAAGTCCTGGTATTTCGTCTCGCAGGCTCTTCACGAGCTTGCGAATGTAATCTCCTTTCCACGGTCTACCCATGGCTCTGAGGACTTTTTCGGAAATGTGCTGGAAGGGAATGTCCAGGTAAGGGAGAATCTTGCGGGATTCGTTGATGAGTTTTCTCAAGCCCTTGGGGATACCCGCGGGATGGAGGTACATGAGGCGGATCCACTCGATACCGGAAATATTTTCCAGAGCGGACAAGAGTTTCACAAGGGCGTTTTTCGTTCCCAGGTCACGGCCGTAGCTTGTTGTGTCCTGAGCCACGAGAATCAGCTCTTTCACGCCCCTGTCTGCAAGGAAGGAAGCTTCGTGTACGAGATCCTGGATGGCTGTGCTCCTCAGAGGACCCCGAATCTGAGGAATAGTGCAATAGCGGCATGACCGGGCGCACCCGTCAGCTATTTTCAAGTACGCATATCCGGGCGTTGTGATGACCCGTCCCGACTTCACGGTACTGAAATTCATACGATCATCGGCGAAGCCCTTCTTGGAGAGATGTTGATTCAGGAGGGCAGGGAGAATCTGGATTTGGGACGGGGTTACAAAGAGATCCACTTCGGTGAGGGAGACGGCAAGTTCCTCTTTGTAACGGAGGGGGAGACAGCCGGCTGCCACAATCAATGCACTCGGACTGGTCTGTCGCAATTCCAGGATCACGGCTATGGCTTCTTCCACCGCGGGTCGGATGAATGCGCAGGTGTTGACGATAATGATTTCCGCTACGGAAGTATCGTCCGTGAAGGTAAAGCCCCCTTGGGTCATGTGGTGGAGGATGTTTTCGGAGTCCACCCTGTTTTTCGGGCACCCCAGACTGGTGAGGGTGAACGTCCTCCGGGTCGTTTTCTTGTGGGTGATTTCCGTTTGAGCAGTCAAGGGTTAGGCCCCAGATGTCACGGGTAAATGCCTCGGATTACCATCGCGTCTGCGACACGTTGGATTGCAAGTATTTGCGCGGCCTCCCGATTTGACACCTTGTAGTGAGCACCGCATTCCATGACGCTTTCAAAGGCCCTTGCCATGAGGGTCTGGAGCTTGCGATTTATCTCATCCACCGGCCAGAAGAACGACTGGAGGTCTTGCACCCATTCCAGGTATGAGACGGTGACGCCGCCGGCATTGCACAGGATGTCCGGTATCACGAAGATACCGGTTGTTTTGAGTATTTCATCCGCTTCGGGCGTGGTGGGGCCGTTGGCCCCCTCTGCCAGGATCTTAGCTCTTACCTTGTCTGCATTCTTGGAGGTGATCTGGTTTTCCAGGGCCGCGGCAACCAAGACGTCGCAGTCCAGTTGGAGGAGATCTTCGTTGGTGATGGCTTCAGCACCTTGAAAATTGTAGACACAGCCTCCGCCTTCCAGGTGTCTGAGCACGTCGTGCGGATCAAGGCCTTTGCCGTTGTGCACTCCGCCTCGGGAACAGGTTACCGCAACGATTTTCATCCCTATTTCATGCAGGGTTTTTGCAACGACCGATCCGACGTTTCCGAATCCCTGCACCGCCACCGTGGCATTGGATGGATCCATGCCGAGCCGCTTCATGGCCTCCAGCACGGTCACCGTAGTTCCTCTCCCTGTGGCTTCCGTGCGTCCCAGGGAACCTCCTATCTCTACAGGCTTGCCGGTGACGACCGCTGGAATCGAGAACCCCTTGTGCATGGAATAGGTGTCCATGATCCATGCCATGACCTGGGAGTTTGTTCCCATGTCCGGTGCGGGAATATCGCTCTCTGGTCCCATTAACACGCTGATTTCGGTGGCATACCTTCGGGTGAGGCGTTCGAGTTCCCTGAAGGACAGTTCCTTGGGGTCAACCACGACGCCGCCTTTGGCGCCGCCATAGGGGAGGTTCATGAGGGCACACTTCCATGTCATCCACATTGCAAGGGCCCGCACCTCATCGAGGGTCACTGCCTTGGAGTATCGAATGCCGCCTTTTGTGGGGCCTTTCACCACAGAATGATGGACTCGGTAGCCTTTGAAGACCTTTATCTCCTGGGTGTCCATGAGTACCGGGAAGGAGACCGATAGTTCCCTCTTGGGGCATCGGAGCGTCTCAACAATCCCCTTTTTCAGGTTCAGGTGGGAGACGGCTTTGTCGAATTGCGCCAGAGCGTTCGAGTAGGCGTTTTCTTCCCCCTGTGCGCGTTGGGGCAGATCAGGCCGGGTTATGGAACACGGCGACCCCGTGGAAACGTCGGGTGTCTTGTCATCGGTGTGACCCATTACACTTCCTCATAAGGGTAATCTTCAACAGATTCTCGGGAGCAGTTCCCCGGAAGGCTCCGGAACGATCCGCTCGCCGCCGATCCTGGTCCGCATGACGACCATTTTGGGACGATCAGGGATGAACTCCCCTATGATAGTCGCACCAAGCGCCAGATCGCAATCGCGGAGTAGATTCAGGGCCTCCTGGGATTTTTCACCATCGATCACAGCCACCACCTTGCCTTCGTTTGCCGCCTGCAATGGGTCGATGCCGAGAATCTCGGATGCGGCGACCACGGAAGTGTCCAGGGGTATGGCGGATTCGTGGACTCGGACACCCAGGCCCGAGGCAGAGGCCATTTCAGTGAGGGTTGCGGCGAGACCCCCCCGCGTGGGATCCCGAAGAAACTTGAGAGCAGGACCCAAAGCCACGAGACGCTGAACCACCGGCCAGATGGACGCGGAGTCGGAGACAAGATTGAAGTCGAAGGAGAACTCCGCCCTGCTCAGCATCACCGCCAGTCCGTGATTACCCACAGGACCGCTCAGGAGAATGTGATCCCCTGGTTCTATGCGTTCCATGGAAGGGGCGGGCAAAGCTTCCACAACCCCAATGCCGGAGGTGTTGATGAATATTTTGTCTGCGCTTCCCTTGGGCACGACCTTGGTGTCTCCGGTCACGACCTCCACCTCAGCTTTTTCCGCGGCCGCGGCGATGCTTTGAATGATCGTCTGCAGGTCGTTGAGGGGGAGCCCTTCTTCCAAGATAAGTCCCAGGGACAAGAACCGGGGCCGTGCACCTCCGCACGCGAGGTCGTTGCAGGTACCGTGAACTGCCAGGGATCCTATATCACCGCCGGGAAAAAAGATGGGAGACACCACAAACGAGTCGGTGGTGTATGCAAGGTGTCCTTGTAGATCGGTGAGCAGGGCTGCATCAGGGAGAATCCTCAGATGGCCGCGATCCAGGTACGGCAGGATAAGGTCTCGGATGAGCCTGCCCGTCATTCTGCCTCCCCCACCGTGACCGAGCTGGATTCTTTCATCTCCCCACGAATTCATCGCTGTCATGCTCCATACTTGTAATACGCGGCACAGGTGCCCTCGGAAGAGACCATGCACGGTCCCACGGGGTTGTCCGGCGTGCAATCCTTTCCAAACAGCCCGCACTTGTTCGGCGTCATGGCGCCCGTGATGATTGCCGCGCATTTGCACCGGGGATCATCATGGGACACGGGCACATCCACGGGCAATTTTGCGTGGGCATCGAACCGTTCATAGGGGCCTTTGAGTGCAAGACCGCTCTTGGGTATGACCCCGAGCCCTCGCCAGGATGCATCACAGGGGTCAAAAACCTCGGCGAGGATAGCCAGGGCCGTCTCGTTTCCTTTGGGTCTCACCACTCTCTTGTAGTCATTGATGATGTCGGGTGACTCCTGCACAGCCAATCTCACCAGGTCTCTCATGGCCAGAAGGATGTCCAATGGTTCAAAACCCGCTACGACGCCCGGTTTGCCAAACTCCCGGGGCAGGTACTGGTAGCAGTCCGTACCGATAATGGCCGACACATGTCCGGGCAGGAGGAAACCGTTGAGTTGGGGTCTTTGGGCCAGAACCCGAAGCGGCTCGTGAATGGTCTTGAATGCGCACAGGCAGTAGAGATTGCTCACATCATTCTGGAGCGCCGCTTTCAGGGTGATGGCAATGGTGGGTACGGTGGTTTCAAATCCTACACCGAGAAAGACCGCAGGCCGAGGCGCCACGTTGGCTGCCACGGACAAGGAGTCCATGGGGGAATACACAACCCTGACATCTCCTCCTGCGGCCCTATAATTGGCCAAAGATCCCAGTGAGCCGGGAACTCGTATGAGATCCCCGAAGGTGATGAGCGTGGCATTATGGCGTTTTGCCATGAGAATCGCTTCATCAATAAATGTCTGTTCGGTGACGCACACAGGGCAGCCGGGGCCGGAGACGAGCCGAAGCTTTTCGGGAAAGAGTTTTTTGAGGCCGGCTTGATGAATGGCCATGGTATGGGTCCCGCAGACTTCCATGAAGGTCACGGGAGAAGGGGCCTTGTCGCACCATTCTTGAATCTCGCGTGTGAGGGCGCGTGCAGTTATGCCTTCCATAGGCGCATTCAATTGAGTTCCTCGTCCGCGCAGGCTGCTGCCAGCTCGCGAAAGATGTCCAGCCTAATATTGGCCTCTTCTTCATCGAGGACTTCTATGGCGAAGCCTGCGTGAATGATCAGGTAATCGCCGATCGTTGCCTGGGGCACCATGGCGAGGACCACGTCGGCCCTTAAGCCCCCCGAATCAACCTTGCCGGTTCCTTCACCGGTGATTTCAACAAGTTTCATGGGAACTGCGAGACACATATTTCCTTTCCTCGTATCGACCGCTAATCTCTGCTGGGATCGGTTTTTTATGGCCGGTCTCGAAAGCACTCCCGAATTCGATTGTCTTGCCTTGTGTGTCCTTCCCGTGAAAACGGGAATCCAGAAATCCTGGATGCCCGATCAAGTCGGGCATGACAGATGCCATGATCGCTC
>JAUPKT010000253.1 GCA_030837305.1 Thermodesulfobacteriota bacterium | reverse complement strand
TTCGGTTAACCTCTTCTTCAGTGAGGTCGTACCCCAAGGCCCTCACCCGCTCCCGAAAGGCATGCCGTCCGGAATGTTTGCCCAACACCAGGGACGAGGAGGCTATACCGACCGATTCAGGATCCATGATTTCGTAGGTGCTGCGCTCTCTCATGATGCCGTGTTGATGTATTCCAGAGTCATGGGCAAAGGCGTTGGCGCCGACAATGGCTTTGTTGGGTTGCACGGGTATTCCCGTAATGGAAGTGACCAAACGGCTTGCGTGTACGAGTTGTTCCGTGACAATGCCGGTGTACAGTCCAAAGGCGTCTTTTCGTGTCTTCAGCAGCATGGCTATTTCTTCAAGTGCCGCGTTTCCTGCCCGTTCTCCGATGCCGTTTACCGTGCATTCTACCTGGCGAGCCCCGGCCTTGACGGCGGCAAGAGAATTGGCCACGGCCAAGCCCAAATCGTCGTGGCAGTGCACGGAAATGATTACATTTTGGATGGTTGGAACTTTTTCTTTGATGTATCGAATAATTGACGCCATCTCATCGGGAAATGAATAACCGACGGTGTCGGGGATGTTGACTGTGGTTGCCCCTTCGGCGATGGCCACCTCGACGACCTTGCACAGGAAATCTCTGTCGGTTCTCGTTGCGTCTTCACAGGAAAATTCGACCCAATCCGACAGCGATGCGGCTAGCCTAACCGCCTGTGCGGCCCTTTCCAGTACCTGTTCACGCGTCATTCTCAGTTTGTGTTCGAGGTGGATATCGCTGGTGGCAATAAACGTGTGTATACCGGGATTTGAAGCTTTTTCCACGCTGCGCCAGGTAGTCTCAATGTCCTCGGCAACCGCTCTGGCCAACCCGACCACTCTGGCGTGGCGTATTTCCCGGGCAATGCGAGCTACCCCCTCACGATCTCCCTGTGAACTAGCGGGAAAACCGGCCTCGATAATATCAACGCCCAGCTTTTCCAGTTGTCTGGCGAGTTGGAGCTTTTCCTGTTCATTCATCGTGGCCCCAGGAGACTGCTCGCCGTCTCTTAGAGTTGTATCAAAAATGAGAACTCTTTCACTCATATCTTCCTCGTCGTGATCGTCATGATTTAAGATATTACTTGGAAAGACACATCTGAAGTCACTTCGTGCCTACGTAGTCTTGCGAGCCGAATCAGCAGACACTGGTTCGGGTTCAGTGGTAGGCGAGTAATCTTCCGGGACGATCTTAGCTGTCGTCTTTTTCCGAACCACCCTTACCACCGTCATGACAGGCCCTGATATGACATAGGCCGCACAGAGGAGAAATGGGACCACCAAGGGTGCAACGGCAATCAGAGCCAGCATCAGAACAAATCCCACGGTAGAGGTAAAGGGTTTTTCTCTCACAAGGGTGAGGTCTTTAAAGGCGTGAAATTTTACTGAACTGACCATCAAATAAGAGAGGCAGTAGACCAAAATAAGCGTGACAACGCCCAGGTCTCCCGGGTCGATTGCTAACTTGTGGCAAAAGAGAACGGTGGTCGCTATCATTGCTGCGGCTGCCGGGATCGGCAGCCCATTAAATTGCTTTGGATCAATTTGCCCGGACTGTACATTGAACCGTGCCAGCCGCAAGGCCCCGCAGGAAACGTAGACAAATGCGCTCACCCATCCAATTTGGGCGTATGGGGCCAAGGCCCAATTATAGACGAGAAGGGCCGGGGCGACTCCGAACGATATGACGTCTGCCAAAGAGTCCAGTTCCAATCCGAATCTGGTGGTTGTCTTCGTTAATCGAGCGACTTTTCCATCTATTCCATCGAAAAAACCAGCACCCAGCACCAGTGCGCCCGCCAGGAAGAAATCTCCTTTGATGGATGCGATTATGGCATAGAAACTCAGAAAAATGCTCGAGAGGGTGAGGAGGGACGGCAGAATGAATATGCCTTGTTTCATTCGGTCAATGCGAGCTTTGTTTCTCAATTCCCGTGCACTGCGATCGTACCCCTCAACCGAGCGGCGTTTGGTTCGAAAGAATTTCCTATCTTTTGGGTTTCTTGTCACCATGTTACCGTTCCTTATCAGCGTCTTGGTGGAACAGGTCGGAAGACTCCCTCACATTGACTGAGCATCTTCATTGACTTTCTTGGCACGTCTTCTCAATTACGGATACCGAGCGATGGCAGTCTCACCGGCCTTCACTTTGGAACCCACGGTTACGGTAATCGACGCCTGCAGAGGCATGTAAACGTCTACTCTTGATCCGAATCTTATGAGACCGAATCTGTCGCCCCTGTTGAGGTTGTCTCCTTCGGTCACCCAGCAAACGATTCTACGAGCTATCTTTCCGGCTATTTGAACTACTTCGAACTCGCCGGCTTCGGTGATGATTGTCAGTGAGTTCCTTTCATTGCGCAGGGATGCTGAGGCCTCTCTTGCGTCGACAAAAGTGCCGGGAATGTGAACGATTCGAGTGACCTTTCCTGAAACCGGGGCACGATTCACATGCACATTGAAAACGGACATGAAAATGCTCACCCTGCGTAATGGGACACCGGGCAAGTTTTCTGAGGCTGTTAGATCGAGCACTTCTGCGACCACCCCGTCTGCGGGGGCTAAGACTGCTCCCTGGATACCCGGTATCACTCTCTCAGGGTTACGAAAGAAAAACGCAACGAAGGCTGTGAGGCATAAGAAGACAAGGCTCACCCAGGGATACACCCACCACCACGCGATCACCGATGGCAGGAAAAACGCAATCATGAAAGGATACGCTTCTCGGGCGATGAGTTCGTAATGGCCCGTCCGTGAGATCATGTGAGGTACCTCTGAGAGTGGTCAGTTTTTTTTCGCCCGGGGAATTGCCACTGTCCCGGTCCGGATGAGTTCTTGAACCCCAACAGGCGACAACAAGTCTAGAATTCCCTCTATCTTGCCCTGACTGCCCGACACTTCGAGGGTGAGATTATCGTGGGACATATCGATGACTCTGGCTCGGAATACTTCCGCCATTCTGAAGATTTCCGTTCTCTTGGATGATGGCGCTTTGACTCTGATGAGCACCATTTCTCTCTCCACGAAATCCCCCTCGGTGAGGTCTTGAACCTTAAGAACATTAATGAGTTTCCTCAATTGTTTCAGTATCTGTTCAATAATTTGCTCGCTCCCGTGCGTGACAATTGTCATTCTGGAAAGTTTGGTATCCGATGTGGGAGCCACTGCCAAAGAATGTATGTTGAATGCCCTTCCGGAAAACATCCCAGAGACCCGTGCCAGAACACCGGGCTTATTTTCAACGAGGACTGATATGACGTGTCTCTCTTGCATTTACACGAGAATCATATTGGTAATGGGGGCCCCTGCGGGTACCATCGGATAAACCCCCTCATGACGATCGACATGAAAATCCATGATTACCGGTCCATCGTATTTGAGGGCTGTGGAGATGACATCCTCTACTTCATCTCTGTTCGATGCTCGGAGTCCAAGTGCTCCGTATGCATCTGCCAACTTCACGAAATCCGGTCCCTGCATGATGTCGGTGTGGGCGTAGACATTGTCGTAAAACCTTTCCTGCCACTGCCTGACCATGCCGAGGTACCCGTTGTTGAGGATCGCTATTTTTACCGGCAGCTTGTACTGCATGACGGTTGCCAGTTCCTGGATATTCATTTGAATGGAACCGTCGCCGGCAATATCGATAACCGTCTTGTCGGGAAAAGCAACCTGAGCGCCGATGGCAGCCGGAAAACCGTATCCCATGGTTCCGAGACCGCCTGATGACAAGAACGTTCGAGGACGGTCGAATAAATAGTATTGAGCCGCCCACATTTGATTCTGGCCGACTTCCGTGGTTATGATTGCATTTCCTTGAGTGAGTTCGTAGAGCTTCTCTACAACGTACTGGGGCTTTACGATCTCTGAACTCCTGTCGAACCTCAACCGCTGTTCGTTTCTCCAGGCCGTAATTTCTGCATGCCATTCCGACAATTTCTTTTCATTTCGCTTCTGCCGTGCGTCCGGGGAGAGGATATCGATGAGAAGAGCCAAAGCCTGTTTTGCATCGCCAACTATGGGGACATCCACGGTGATGTTTTTCTGTATCGAGGTGGGATCGATGTCAATATGAATGATCTTGGCTTCGGGGGCAAATTCTTCGATCTTACCGGTGACCCTATCATCGAACCGAGCCCCGATTGCCAGTACTAAGTCAGAATGGCTCACCGCCATGTTTGCACGATATGTTCCGTGCATTCCCAGCATTCCGAGGGAGAGCGGGTGCGTGCCTGGAAAACATCCCAATCCCATGAGGGTCATGGTCACGGGAAATTTCAGCATTTCGGCCAGGGACCGCAGTTCGTCGTGTGCTTCTGCAGTGATGACCCCACCGCCGGCATAGATCACAGGTTTCCGTGAACGGCGCATCAGTTCTGCCGCCCTTTTCAGTGACGGTGCATGGGGTTTGACCACGGGTCTGTATGTCGGCAGGTTTATTTCTTTGGGATAATGAAATTCGGCTTTGCTTTGCATCACATCTTTCGGCAGATCTACCAAGATGGGACCTGGACGACCCGATGCTGCGATATGAAAAGCCTCTTTTATGACCTGCGTCAGTTGTTCCACTTGTGAAACGAGATAATTATGTTTTGTGCACGGCCTGGTGATGCCGACGATATCGGCTTCTTGAAAGGCATCATTTCCGATGAGGGGTGTGGGGACTTGGCCGGTAAAAACCACTATGGGGATAGAATCCATGAAGGCGGTGGCCAACCCTGTTACGGTGTTGGTGCCGCCGGGACCGGACGTAACAAGACACACGCCAGGTCGCCCTGTAGCCCGCGCATATCCGTCAGCGGCGTGAACCGCCGCCTGTTCGTGACGCACAAGTATGAACTGAAAATCCCGGGCAAAATCTTGGACCATCGTATCGAAGACATCAATAACAGCCCCGCCGGGATACCCAAAAATGGTATCAACTCCTTCGGCTTTTAGAGCCATAAGGAGCATTTGTGCCCCGGTATATTCCACCTTTTTTATCAATTATCCTCATAAATTGTAAAAAGATCACAACAAGTCTCAGCCTGTTGC
>JAUPKT010000252.1 GCA_030837305.1 Thermodesulfobacteriota bacterium | reverse complement strand
CCTGATGAACCGTCCAGGCCGAGGGATTCCCCGCCATTCTCCGGAGATACAGACAGCAGTCAACGCTGAATGGATCGATGTCGAAACTGACCACACGAGAGGCTCCAAGATGGTGTGCTGCATAGGAGAAGAGTCCGCTGCCGCAGCCGATGTCTACAAACGTCCTTTTTCTGAGGTCTGGCAATCCGAGGAAATCCTGTAGGGACAAGGCTGCCTGTTGCAGACGCTCTTCATCGTAGCTCTTGAGAAAGGCCTGCCAATTCTTCCCGAACGAGAAAGCAGTCTTGTCAGAACAGCCTGGAAAAGAGAACGTCATTGATGATTCTTTTTTTTATCTGGATGTCTGTGATCTGGGGGTAGTTTTGCACACTTGATGAGAAGCCTCAAGGCCGAATATCGAAGTTTCGATCCACTGGGAGGCGGCATCATTTTCTTGTACCGACTGCGGCAAACTTCTTGACAGCGAGTGACCGGAATGATTTAATAATTTGTTACCGTTCAGGAGGGTACTATGTACGCCATTGTTCAAACCGGTGGAAAACAATACAAGGTCCAGCCTGGTGAACAGGTTAAGGTGGAGAAAATACCTGGGGAACCGGGATCAGAAATTCAACTCAATGACGTCTTGGCTCTGTCCGAAGCCACTGGTCTTGTGGTGGGCCAACCCATGCTGGAAAACACGAGCGTGAAGGCCACGATCCTGCGCACTGACAGAGACCGCAAAATTGTGGTGTTCAAGAAAAAGAGACGAAAAGGCTATCATAAGAAACAAGGTCACAGACAGTGGTATACCCTGTTGAGGATAGAGGACTTTGTTCGATCAGACACAGGTGGTATTGAGCAGGTTTCAACTCCGAGCCCAGACCAAATACCTGAACCTTAAGAGAGGAGACAGCAGATGGCTCACAAAAAGGCGGGTGGAAGTTCACGAAATGGTCGGGACAGTCCTGGGCAGAGGCTGGGAGTGAAACGGTTTGCGGGACAGTTCGTGAAAGCCGGCAACATACTCGTGCGCCAAAAAGGCACCGTAATTCACCCAGGAGATAATGTAGGCCTAGGTCGTGACTATACTTTATTTGCAACTGTTGACGGGATCGTCAAGTACGAGCGAAAAGACCGAACGCGCAAACGTGTTACCATTGTACCTACCGAGTCGCCGGCCGATTGATCATATTTCGCAAGCAGGTTTAGAGGCCCCAAGAATTTGATTTTTGGGGCCTCATGCATCAGCCAACCGCTATCTAGTCCCAGAGCATTAGCTTTTTCTTTTTGCAAAGCCGTACGGCCCTATGGGTGTATACCTATCCCCAGACATGAAATACCTGCCGGAGTAATCCGGCATTACTTTCAAAAAAACTGGTCCAGACGCGTGCATTTGCCGTGCCGGCCCTGAGAGAGACCATTGAAATTCGTTGATAAGACAAAAATACGAGTTATTTCAGGAGACGGGGGGCGGGGTTGCCTCAGTTTCAGGCGGGAGGCCTACGTACCAAAAGGCGGACCTGATGGTGGAGATGGGGGCAAAGGCGGCGACGTGTTCATCGTAGCCGACAGCTCCCTGGACACATTACTGGATTGTCAGTACCAGCAGCTCTACAAGGCCGCGCGCGGTCAACATGGCATGGGAAAAAATCGTACCGGTCGGTCGGCTCCAGACGTATTTGTTCACGTTCCTGTGGGTACGCTGGTTTGGGATGCTGTCACCGGAGAAATGTTGGCTGATCTTGATTCCCCAGAAAGCAGATTTCTCGTCGCGCGGGGAGGCCGAGGAGGAAGAGGCAATGCTCGTTTTGCCACTCCCCGAAACCGCGCCCCTCGGCGCTTTGAAGAGGGTAGACCGGGAGAAGAGAAAACCGTCATACTGGAACTGAAACTCCTGGCGGATGTGGGACTCGTGGGACTGCCCAACAGCGGCAAGTCAACCCTCCTGGCACGAATGACGAACGCAACGCCAATAATCGCGGATTACCCCTTCTCCACAAAGCACCCGGGTCTCGGGGTCTATGGCGGGGAAAACGGAACCAAATTTGTTATGGCGGACATTCCCGGGCTCATCGAGAATGCCCACAAAGGCGCCGGCATGGGAGATCAGTTTCTGCGTCATGTCGAAAGGACGCGGCTTCTGGTTCACGTGATCGATGCGGATCCAAGCCTCATTCCGGATGCGGAGACGAGGTTCTCGACCATCATGAATGAGCTTGAATCATTCAATCCCAACATGAGCAAAAAGCCCATGATCGTAGCGCTGAACAAAATTGATGTTCAGGAAAATAAGGCAGCGGCTTGTATCGTAAGAAAGGCTTTTGAAAAACGAGGTTTTCGAGTACATGAAATCTCGGCCTTGTCGGGCGAAGGGTTGTCTCAACTCATTCAAGAAATCAGAACCTTGTTGGATGTGAGAGAATAGGACGATGAGCGTCAAGAAAATCAGGGCAGACATACTCAAGTCTGTGAAACGCGTTGTTATCAAGCTGGGATCCAGCGTCGTCACGACGGACCAAGGTTTGGACCACCGCATTATTCGCAGCATAGCAGAGGATGTGTCTCAGCAGAAGAAATTAGGCAAAGAATTCATGGTGGTGTCTTCCGGGGCCATTGCTGCCGGCGTACGGCGTATGAAGCTTAAGGAAGGGCCACGTTCTATCCCCCAGAAGCAAGCCGCGGCATCCGTGGGGCAGAGTAGACTTATGGCTGCTTATGAAGCGGCCTTTGGCGTGCACAACATCCGCGTGGGACAGATGCTCCTCACCAAGGATGATTTCAGTGATCGGCGACGATATCTGAATGCTCGCAATACGTTGACAACGTTGCTTTCCTGGGGCGCCATCCCTATCATCAACGAGAACGACACCGTGGTGGTGGACGAAATCAAACTAGGCGACAACGATAATCTCTCGGCCCTTGTGGCCGCCATGGCTGATGCAGATCTTTTGCTCACGCTTTCCGACATAGAAGGACTGTTGGACTGTGATCCTCGCGCCAATTCAGACGCATGCCTGATACCGGAAGTAGAGGAGATCACCTCAGAAATCCGGGCCTGTGCAGGGCAGCGACCAGGCAAGTTCGGACGGGGAGGCATGGTCTCCAAGCTCGATGCCGCGGAAAAGGTTCGGGTTTCAGGCATTCCCATGATCATCGTAAAGGGGAAGATTCCTGGGATAGTAGGGCAAGCTCTCGAGGGTCGCGAGTGCGGCACGATCTTTCTCCCGGCAAAGGAGAAGATATCTTCCAGAAAGCATTGGATACGTTACAACCTTGAGCCTGAGGGGGATGTCCAAATTGATGCAGGTGCAGCCAAGGCCATTTCCACGTCTGCCAGGAGTCTTCTGCCGAGCGGCGTGATTGCCGTCCATGGCGTATTTGAACACGGTTCTGCAGTATCAGTCTTGGATGAAAAAGGAAACAAGGTGGCTCTGGGACTTATTAATTACTCCTCCGACGAGATCGAAAAAATAATGGGACACCAGACCGTGGAGATAGAT
>JAUPKT010000251.1 GCA_030837305.1 Thermodesulfobacteriota bacterium | reverse complement strand
GTGCTTCTCGTCATCTACCACCAATAGGTGCTTCATCTTTTTCCTCACGTTTACCGGGCGGAAGACTCAGTAGTATCCCGGCGAAGAATTCGATGGTCTTCGTATGGAAACAAATAGCAACGGGTATCTCAAAGAGCAACCCTTTTGAGCGCCTCCAGCAAGACGTTGCCCTGGACAAGACCGTTGTGCGGTCCGAGGTCTGAGTTTAGACCAATGGCCGAAAAGCGACGGTTTTCGGGGCCGCCTTTCTGAGGCGGAGCAACGGGCGTCTGATTTTTGCTTCTGATGGCTCCTTCCACGTCCTTTTGGAGCTTTTCAGAGAACTCTTTTAATGCCTGATTGAATGCCTTGATGACTGAGGATGCGCTGGAATCCTGGCTCGGGACTTCTATTCGATAGCGCTGGTTCATGACCTGCTTGTTGCCCCCCAAACGGGGTTCAAAATCAATTAATGTGACTTCAAGCCCAAGAACCACCAAAATCTTACCATCTTTTTCAGCTCCCGCCATCTCGGTCAGGATTCCTTCGAGGGCATAACGATACCTCAAGTTACTGAGTTGATCTACGGTGTTAGAAAAGACTTTGGCTTCTTGAAAATCACGGATAAGAAGTTCGGTGATCGTGTCTGCCGGGTTTTCGTGCCATCTTTGCACCCGGGAGAGGTCCTTTCCGTTGAGGGACTTGATCACGAGGGCATCAAGCTCTACCTCAGGAGAGACCAGAAACCTGTAGATCATTAACGTCTCCGTTATTGCTGAAGGCCGTTCTCCCCTGGATACAGGTGCTGGGTAATCAAGCGCATGATAAATGGATCGATCTCGGGATGATATAACACACCCCCAACTCAGGACAGTTGCTGCCACTGCTGTAAACAAGAATGAGCATAAGATGCGGTTTCTTCTTTGATCCATCTTCTTACAAAGTTATCTCTTGGGCTGTGGCTTTTCTTCACCTCCAAAAAGGATACTCGACGGTTTTGACCTAATCATACGGGTAAAATCTACCAAGTTGTCGGCACTTCGCTCCAATTTCTGACTCAGTCTATTAATGTTGTTATCGGCCCTTCGTATCGCTCTGTCGGCGCTCCGAATGGTGTCCGTGCTTTCCTGAATAAACTCGGACACCTTATCAAGAGTCTTGTTGAGGCTCTTTCCGAGCTGAACTCTGCTGATTTCTTCGTTGATCTTTTTCGATGCTTCCTTGATTTCCTTTATTGCCTCAGCGGCGTCGGACCCTATCACGTCCAATTTAGGATCGGCTAAGATCTTGTCTAAACGGGCGGATATCCTGAGCAAGTTATGGGAGAGGCGGTCAACGTCGAGGGCATTTATTTTTTGAAACATCTTCTCCAGAGCATTCCCTATCTCCTTGATGTCGGAAGGATAGGTTGCGATGACATGGTATGCCGGCTTGAAGTCCAGTTCTATCATCTCCGGTGCTTGATCCGGCCGAAATGTGTCCATCTCAATGTATTTTAGTCCGGTGAGACCAAGGAGGTTCATTTTCACACCCAGGTCCTCAGTGAGTTTAAAGTTCTTGATAAGTACCATGACCACTTCTATCAAGCGTCCGTCAGGCGCCATTCGAATGGCCTTAACGCGGCCGACCGGGACCCCTCGGAATTTCACGGGGCTGTCTGACTCCAATCCTTGAACACTCTCCGTAAAGTATGACACAACTGTCTTGGATTCCTGGAAGTACCGAGATGAGCCGATCCAAATCAACCCTATAGCTGCTATGAAAAGCCCTGAGAGGAAGAAAATGCCTATTTTTAGTTTTCTAACCTGACTCGGCATGCGTTAATCCTTAAAGACCCGGGGAGATCTTCTCAATTTTCTGAGCAATGATGATGAGTTTCAAACCTTCTCGACACGGAATGCTCTCCTCGCCGTGATTACTGCGATCCCTCTCGTCCATTATACCAAAGAAAACCTTGGATTAACATGCAGATATTTGATGAATTATTCAGGTATCTTTCTCTCGTCGGTCTACTCGTGGAATGACCTTCGGAAAAATTGTTGGACCCTGATGTCCGAACAGTTTCTCTTGAGTTCGTCCGGTGTTCCCCGTGCAATGATGCCTCTCTCTTCGGCATCCAACATAATGACTGTGGAGGCTACGTGAAAGATACTTTCCAGCTCGTGGGTGATAATGATGATGGTGGTGCCGAGGGCTTGGGTAATGTTCAAGATTGTCTCGTCGAGTTCAGCGCTGGTAACGGGGTCAAGACCAGCCGAGGGCTCATCGAAAAACAGAATCTTGGGATCCAGCACCATGGCCCTTGCCAAAGCGGCCCTTTTTTGCATGCCGCCACTCAGCTCTGCAGGAAGGTAGTGCTCTCTGCCTGCGAGTCCCACTTGGGATAACTTAATTTTCACCAACTGCCCGATATTTTTTTCTGGGAGTCTCGTGAACTGCCGTAAGGGGAATGCGACATTTTCGGCCACAGTCATGGAGGTGAAGAGTGCCCCGGACTGAAATAGGACACCGACTTTCCGGAGCATCTTGTCGTTCTCTTCGTCTGACATGGCATGAACCATAATGCCGTCTATGAAGACGGTTCCATCTGTACTCTCAATCAGTCCGATCATGGCCTTGAAGAGGGTACTCTTGCCGCATCCGGATCTTCCAAGTACTGCCATGATCTCCCCAGGGAACACTTCGAAACTCACATCCTGCAAAATGGTATCCTCACCGTATCGTACCGTGAGGTCTTGAACACGGATAATGGGGCTGGTCTTGCTGGTGGCCTCAGGAGACCCGCCTTCAGATGCAAAGCTTTGGTCAGCGGCCTTATTGTTTGTGGCGTTCACTTCTATTTCCAGATCGACGGTGCATAGTAATAAAGCACTGAGAATATAGCATCGGTAACCGTTATGGCAAAAATTCCAGTGACCACTGCTGAAGTGGTTGCAAGGCCTACTTTTTCGGCTCCTCCCCGAACCTGAAAGCCTCTGAGACATCCGATCATGGCGATTTCTATCCCGAAGACAAAACTCTTAGTCAGTCCTTTGGTCACATCAGTGACCTCCAATACTTTATGGAGTTGATTGAAGTAACCGGTAGGGGTGATATCAAGAGAGAATCCGGCCACCAAACATCCACCCAGGATGCCGGCTATGTCCGCTATGATGGTTAGACATGGCAAACAAAGGGCAACGGCAACGATACGCGGGGAAACGAGATATCGCATGGGATCTATTCCCATTACAGCCAGTGCATCTATTTCTTCGGTTACGCGCATTGTACCAAGCTGAGCGGCAAAAGCCGCCCCTGACCTTCCTGCAACAATCAACGCCGTAAGCAGGGGCCCCATTTCCAGCACAATCGACAGTCCGACCAGGTCGGCGACGAAAATGTTTGCTCCAAATTTTCTTAATTGAATTGCTGCTTGAAATGCCATGATTCCTCCCATGAGAAAACTCAGCAGCATAACGATCGGCGTTGCGTCGGTTCCACATCGTTCTAGTAATCGGGGGAGGCTGTCCCAGCGAACCTGTGACGGTTTTCTGAGGTCCCTTGCCAAGGACTCCACTGCGGCGCCGACGAATACAAGTATGTCTCTGAACGTGCGTGAAAGGTGCTCAACCCCCTCTCCCACCTGGACGAATAGGTTAGGTTGAGGTCTCGGTTTCAGCACACCCGCCGTGTCATCGGCGCGAAAGTCTAGATCCCCGGTAAGCATTTTCATTTTGGGGGGCATGTTAACGATCTTCAGGGCGTTGTTGTGGTTCTTACAAGCCTCATGAAGATCCATCAATACGGTAATTCCTGAGCTGTCAAAATAGTTCAGTTCGGCCAAGTCAAGTATGACATCTCTCAAAGACTCGTTCTCCACGATCTGTAACAAGTCCGCGCGTATCTTATCGGCGTTCTCCATGGAGACGGCCCCAACAACGCCAATCTTCACCACGTCAAATGATTTCTTATCTAAACGGATTTCGTATGATTCATCGTGCACGGTGAGTGGCCTCTCCGGCGAGCTAATTTGCAGTGGATCCGGTTACACGGACCCCAACACTATATCGATGACTTACAATGAACCGTCGAGCCTGGCATCATGCAAACCTGGATAGTCATGCATCTTGGTCTCGCTGTGCTTCTCCGTGATCATCACATGATTCTATGGCCGAGAAATACAAATCAATCTCATGCAGGTCCCGTTTCAACGGGCTCGAATAAAGGCTTCGGAGGAATATCGCACCGTATGGTTTTGTCAAGATTCGAGGGTCCAAGATACAGAGGACCCCTTTGTCGGTTCTCGTTCTGATAAGCCTCCCGAGTCCCTGCTTCAGCGCGATCACTGCCATGGGCACCTGAAAATTGTAAAAAGGAGATTTATTTTCTTTCTTGAGCTTATTCATGCGAGCCGCCACCAAAGGATCTCCCGGTGATGCAAAAGGCAAGCGGTCTATTATGACGCAGGACAACGCGTCTCCTTGTACATCCACCCCTTCCCAGAAGGAAGACGTGGCGAGTAAGACCGACCCATTATGGGAGCGAAATTCCTCCAGGAGTCTGTGCTTGGACTTTGCACCTTGCACCAGGAGTCGAAAAGGCAACTTCCTCTTTAGTTCTTGGTACACCGCCTCCATGTTTCGGTAGGAGGTGAACAGGACGAAAGCCCTTCCACGGGTCTTATCAAGTATTTTCGGCAACAATCCAACCATGGCATCCACGAATTCAGGTGAGTTGGGCTCGGGCATGGAATAAGGGATGAAGAGCAGTGTTTGCCTCGAATAATCGAACGGAGAGGGTAATATCTTTTCTCTCACCGACGAATCGCCGTCTAGTCCTAGTCTGGATTTGAAATATTCAAAGTTTTCGTTGGAGGAAAGGGTAGCCGAGGTAAAGACAATAGAATCGACCCGACCATAGAGGTGCGATTTTATAATAGGTCCCACATCAACCGGTGAAGCGTGGACGGTGACCTGACGTTCTCGCCTTTCCGCCCAGCATGCGTAATCTCCATCGTTTTCTTCCCGAAGAATGATTTTGAGATCAGAGCTTGCGTCCTCGCACCTACGGGCAAGATTGTGAAAGTCCTCCGAATCTTTTGGGAGATTGTGAAGCATTGCAGAGAGACTCTCCAGCTTAGTACACAGTGAGTTTCTCATTTCGTGAATTCTGGGATCGAGGCCTTCCAAGGAGACAGCCTGGGATTTGGTTCTTTCCGCCAAGGATTCAAAAAGTAGCCTTGCATCATTTTCCATGGCGTTCAAGAGAATGCCGAATTTTTTCTCTGCAATGTTTTGCCCCCTCAACTCACTCGTCGTGTCCTTTACGAGGCGCAGCATCTTGAAGAGACTTAATTGGACGCCGAAATGCTTGGTCGCTGCATCCTCCAACCCGTGCGCCTCGTCAATAATGAGGGACTCGTATCGAGGAATCACCTCTCCAAATCCCCGTTCCCTGATAGCCAAGTCTGAGCATAACAAATGATGATTCACGATCATGAGATCTGAATCTGCAGCCCTTGCTCTCATCCGTTGAACGAAACATTCTTCTTTATCGGGACATTTCTTTCCAAGACATGTTTCGGTTGACGAGCATATTTCCGGCCAGATGTCGTCATCTTCGGGCAATTCCGCCAGCTCTGCTCGATCGCCCTGTCCTTTCTTCCGAGTGGTTCTGTACCAATCCATGATTTCAGCCAAACGATCAGGTTCGGCCGTGAACCGCACGTGTATCTGGCTCATAAATTTTTTCACCCGTGAATGACAGACAAAATTGCCTCTGCCCTTGAGCAAAACCACTTTCAACTGCGGAAAGAGATGCTCCTGCACGAAAGGAACATCCTTGAAGAAGAGCTGTTCCTGTAAGTTCTTGGTGCCGGTGGAAACGGCAGTTTTTCTTCGACTCAGTGCTACTGCCGCCAGGTAGGCCAGGGTCTTGCCCGTACCGGTGGGTGCTTCAATCAGCAGGACATCAGAACTGAAAAGCACCTGAAATACTTCCCAGGCCATCTGAGCCTGCTGCTCTCGATACTCGTAGCCGGGAGACTTTTTTGCCAAGATCCCATCCGGCGCGAATATCGAGGCAATTGCTTCATGAGGGTCCATCGGCAAACCTCTTGCGTGCCGCAAAATCAGCAGCCCTGTTCACGAACCTCCCGGCCCAAAGAGGAGCACCGAGGGCATGCAGGTGGACATAAGTCCCGAGACAATTGTAGCAACAGATCCCGTCTCGCTTCCCGTCGAATCCATAACCGCGGATCACTTTGAAGCAGCAGCGCAGTTTAATGTCTTCGTCTTCCACAGTCACTGAGGAATAATGAAATTCATGTCCTGTGAGCACTGTTCCTATGGGATAAAAAGGATTCTCCTGAGAGACCTCGACTTTGATGTAGCCATGACCCTGTGGTCGACGGTGCAGAGTGACGTCGATGGGGAAAGCCCCTACCATGGGATAGGTCTTCTCATCCACATTGAGGGAC
>JAUPKT010000250.1 GCA_030837305.1 Thermodesulfobacteriota bacterium | reverse complement strand
TATCACGGTCCTGGTGATGAGCGGCTGTGGCAATCATTTGATCTGGTAGCCTTGAGCGTGGGGATTTCACCCCCAGAAAAGATACCGGCCCTGGATTTTCTGGAGCGAACGCTCGATGGATTTTGGGGCAATAATGGAATGGATGGTATCACGGACGCACCCGGCATTTTCATCACTGGTGCTGCCCAAGGGCCGAAGTCAATCAAGGACAGCATTCAACAAGCGGTGAGAACAGCATGGAAAACGGCCTCCTATCTCATGAAGCCCGACCGAGGAGCCCGGTCATGACCAATGCGTCAGGCATCCCTCTGCCGTCCCAATCCTTGAAGAGTGAAAGTCTGGACCTTGAAAAGGTACTCGTCTTGGGTAGGAGTGACATTGCTTTGGATTTGAGTGATGTCTTGGCCCAAAACGGTCTTCAGGTTGTGTGTGTCGGTGCGAGCGGAGGTCCCTCTTCCAGCAGAATACGAATGATTCCTGACGGTGTTCTCAAACAGATTCAGGGCTCTGTCGGCCGTTTCACCGCCGTGATTGATACCCCGGACGGACCTCGGGAAGAAAAGGCGGGTTTTGTCGTGGCTGCCTATCCTGCCGAGGTAATTCCCCAGTTTGACCTCTACGGTGTTCAGCCTTCCAAGAGAGTGATTTCCCTCTCCACTTTTTGCAATGCCCTTCGAACGCGAAGCTTTACGGATCTCAGGAGACAGGAGTGGCTTCACGTAGCATTTCTCATGGGTTTGCGAGGTGAGGCAGACACGACTGCATTCGAAGACATCCTTTCGTGCATCGAGATGCTGAGGTCTGAAGACAAGGTTCAGCCCTATGTCTTCACGCGAAATCTCAAGGTCGCAGAAGAAGGCCTGGAAGCCCGCTATAGAAGGGCCAGGGAGTTGGGAACCCTTTTTTTCAAGTTCGATGACCACGGCCCTGATCTGCAATACGACGGCCCCGATCTGCTGAAGATTGTCTTCTCCGATCCTCAGTTATTGTGGGATATGGAATTCACTCCGGACATCCTGGTCGTCGACGAACAGAGGCTTCCTTCTTATGATTTGGAACCTCTTTTGAGTCTCATCCCGTCTTCAGCAAGCACGAGACCGTATCTCACACCCGATTCCCCTCGGTTCCCGCATGTCGAAACTTCCAAGGCCGGTGTCTTTGCGCTTGGGCCTGCCAGGGGCGAGTTTTACCCTGCCAGGATATACCGAGACATTGATACAACCATAGCGGCGCTCAAGAGGCTAGCCGGCGTTGCGAACCGTTCTCGGGCTGAAAAGAGTGCCCGGGTGAATGTAGACCAATGCACCCTGTGCCTGACCTGCGTGCGAATGTGTCCTCATGGTGCCGTGAATTTTTCGTCTGTGGCCTCCGTGGACAGACTCTCCTGCGTCGGTTGCGGTATATGCGTCGGCGTGTGTCCAATGCGCGCAATATCTTTAGATGGCATTGAGCCAGGGAAACGTGATCAAGGGGGCTCGGCTGTATTATCACTAAAGGGCAGTGAGCCGAGAGGGGAGGTCGGCATCGTAGGCTTTCTTTGCGAGCACTCCGCCGCCAATGCGTTCGAAGAGTTGCCGATAAACCTCAAAACCTTGGTCCATCCAGTTGTGGTACCGTGTGCGGGCTCCCTGACGGAATCTGACATTCTGGCGGCATTTCTCGGTGGAGCGGATGCTGTAATCGTGGCGGGTTGCTTTCAAGGGAACTGTCGCTCAATATATGGAACAAGAATAGGCTCCCACAGAGTATCATCCATTCAGACTGCGTTGGAAAATATCGGGATGCCTTCAAATCGGTTGGTCTTTGTGCCTTCCGCATCCAATGCTTCGGAGAATATCAGGGTTGCCGTTTCAAGTTTGGCAAGCACAGCGAGTTCTTCATGACAAGAATTAATCTCAACGAACTCGATCCGTCGTTCAAGTTCAGGGTGGCTCGACAACCTGGCGGAGAGGGTATAACGAAGTGTTTTGGGTGCAAGGCATGTACTGCGGCATGTCCCATCGAGGCAGTCGAGCATCGATACGATCCTCGAAAGATCATCAGGATGGCCTTGTTGGGCATGAAAGATGAGGTCCTGAAGAGTGAGTTCATCTGGCTGTGCTCGACGTGCTATGGATGCAGAGAGGTCTGCCCACAGGACGTCAGATTCACGGATGTCATGTTCGCAATCAAGAATCTTGCTGCTGAGGAAGCCTGTGTTCCGCCTGGATTGGTTGGACAGAAGAATATCTTGAAGAAACATGGTCGCCTGTACGAAGTCAGTGACTTTGAAAACGAAAAGCGTGAGAAACTCGGCCTGCCTCCGATCAAAGAGCAAGCTGCAGACTACGATATCCTGCTCTAAATCCACACAAGGGTGATACAAAGCACAGGAACTAAGCCTGTGTGCCTATTGCCGGCATGAACCGAGGACGAATTTCGCACAATTAATGCAAGTTTGAGGCACGAGACATTCCATGGACGCCTTATTGTATCTCGGATGCACCGTTCCGGTGAGAAATTTGAATTATGAAATATCGGCCCGGCTCACAGCCCAAGCCCTGGGTATAACTCTGCACGATATGGATGAATTCGGTTGCTGTGGTTTTCCACTGAAATCCCTCAACTCCATGGATACCCTCGTCATTGCGGCGAGAAATCTCGCCCTTGCAGAATTTCGCGGCATGGAGATTTGTGCTCTGTGCAACGCGTGCTCAGCGACGTTGGCTGAAACGGCCCACCTATTAGAAACCGACTCCATGCTGAAATCCCAGGTGAACGAAAAATTGAGAGAAATCGGCCTGAGTTATTCCGGGCCGGTGCGTGTCCGACACTACATGAGAATTTTGTGGGAGGAGATAGGCCCCGAAGCCATAAGGGAAAGAATTGTCAGACCGTTGGAAGGCATTCTCCTGGCGCCGCACTATGGATGTCATTATCTCAAACCTTCAGAACTGACCAAAGATTTTGACTCCCCTGATGTGCCCGTGACGCTATCGGAACTCATAGAAGTGACCGGAGCATCAGTTCTGGATTATTCAACATTGAAAGAGTGTTGCGGGGGGGGCGTTTTGGGAATTTCAGAAGACACTGCCAATGCCTTGGCCGTGAAGAAACTCGAAGATCTTTCACACTACGATGCCCACGCCTTGGTTCTTGTTTGCCCTTTCTGCAATGTCATGTATGAAGGGCAGCAGAAAAAGATTGCAAAGAAAACCGGTCTTGACCTCAAAGTACCTGTGGTTTACTATCCGCAAGTCCTTGGGCTGGCGCTGGGGTATACCCCAGACGAACTCGGCTTTAAGCTCAATCGGATCAAGCCTACTGAAATGCTGAGAATTGTGGGAAGTTAAGGCTGCGGTCAAGAGCACGATTTTGACGGAATCTTGTATGCACGACTGAAGGAGGCTCCCATGGAATTTGAGGGATATGCATTTCCGGATGACCTTAAATACGAAAAAAACCATTTTTGGGCCAGAATAGATGGAGACTTCGTCATTACGGGAGCGACGGAATTCATCTCGAAGCAGGCCGGAGAGATAACTTTTGTGGATCTTCCCCAAGAAGAAGATGATCTCACCCAGGGCAAACCCTATGGTTCCATAGAATCGGGCAAATGGGTCGGCAGAATCTATGCGGTAGTTTCCGGTGTGGTAGCTGAAGTGAACCAGGTGTTGGAGGACGAGCCGGAGAAAATAAATGAAGACCCGTATGGGGAAGGATGGATTTGTAAGATCAAGCCGTCAAATCTCGATGCAGAAATAGCTTCTCTTATGGCCGCTGATGAGAGTTTCCGTAAGTTCATAGGAGAAGAAATAGGGAAGATAGCCGCTCAGACCAAGTAAACAGGATTCTTGCCTCGTCTGGGCGGAGAGAACGCCGTTTCTTGGGACCTTAGTGGCCGGCTCGGCTGCCACCACGGAGGCTTGTAATGGAAGGAATGAACCTTCTGGATCTGACAATCAAGTACTTCAACGTGATTGTATTCGTTCTGTGCGTCCTGTTCGGGATGACCTCCTTTCTCGCTTCCTTGGTGGCTTGGCGCGAAATCAAGAAGAAGAACAATATCCTCAGGAGTGTCGTGGCTGCCTATAACATCGTGGAAGACACGATGGAAAAGGGACGAACAGCCGAGGGGGATGTCAGGCTCGATCCCAACGTCGTAGAGACTGTCTTCAACAGCGTACAGGAGATTCTCAACGTTGTGTACGGCGAAATGACCGGAAAACCGATGCCTCCCCTCGAAGACCGCCTTCACGGGGCAGCGCGAATTTCAGGGACGAAAAAAAGACATTCTCTCTGGAGGAAGACAGATAGAGATTCATCCGGGGACATTCAGACCGGGCCGGTTGAATACGTCGAGGAGGAGCGGCCGCAAGATAGTCGCCATGCATATCACCCATGACGGAAAATTGTTCCGTTCACAGGCCTCATGAAATAGAGGGGCCATACCTTATTGTGTCTTGGGCCTCTAAAGAGTAAACTCGGAGTGAAGAACAAGGCTTGTGCAGGCGATCGTGTCTGAACGGCCGTAGGACAAATCCAGAAGTAGGAGAGCGTGAATGCAGACCGGTACGGAAACCGTCAAGCGAGGGCATGCACAGATGCTCAAAGGCGGAGTGATAATGGATGTCGTTACGCCGGAGCACGCCCGCATCGCCGAACAAGCGGGCGCATGCGCCGTCATGGCTTTGGAGCGGGTGCCTGCTGACATAAGAGTGCACGGCGGTGTAGCTCGGATGAGCGATCCAGGTCTGATCTTGGAAATCATGGATACCGTCACCATTCCGGTGATGGCAAAATGCCGTATAGGTCATTTTGTGGAAGCGCAAATTCTTGAAGCCATAGGCGTCGATTATATTGACGAGAGTGAAGTCCTGACTCCGGCCGATGAACAGCACCATATTGAAAAGAGGTCCTTCAAGGTTCCGTTTGTTTGTGGATGTAGAAACCTGGGTGAGGCCTTGAGGCGCATTGGAGAGGGCGCCTCCATGATGAGGACCAAGGGCGAGGCCGGCACCGGGGATGTCGTGGAAGCCGTCCGACACGCTCGTGACGTCATGGGCGCAATAAG
>JAUPKT010000249.1 GCA_030837305.1 Thermodesulfobacteriota bacterium | reverse complement strand
TCCGAATCGTCCGGTCACGTATTCCATGGTCTTTTCCACCTTGGGGTTTGTGAAAATACGCGATGTCTCTCCATATTCGATCAATCGTCCCAGGTACATGAATGCCTAATTGTCGGAAACACGTGCGGCCTGCTGCATGTTGTGGGTAACAATAACGATGGTATACGGACCTTTTAGTTCATCGATGAGGTCTTCTATCTTTGCAGTGGCCACGGGGTCGAGCGCGGAGCAGGGCTCGTCCATGAGCAACACGTCAGGTTCGGCTGCTATGGCCCTTGCGATGCACAATCGCTGCTGTTGGCCTCCGGAAAGTCCGAGGGCGTTGTCTTGCAACCTGTCTTCGACTTCGTCCCAGAGCGCTGCGCTCCGCAGTGCCCTCTTGGCTGTCTCCTGAAGCACTCTCTTGTCTCTGATGCCATCTACCCGTAAGGGATACACTACGTTATCAAATATGGACATGGGGAAAGGGTTGGGTTTTTGGAAGACCATGCCCATCGTCTTTCTGAGGGCAATGACGTCCACTCGAGGACTGAAGATGTCCTTATCCTCGTACAACATCCGGCCGGAAACTCTTACGGACTCAATAAGGTCGTTCATTCTGTTGATGCACCTGAGCAGCGTGGATTTTCCGCATCCTGAAGGGCCTATGAGTGCGGTTACCAGTCCTCTCTCAACAGACATGTTCACGTTGAAAAGAGCCTGACTCGCCCCGTACCAGAGATTGAAATCCTGGACGGTCAGGAGAGAGCCGTGACTCCCCTTTTTTACGTGGTAGACGGTTTCGTTGCCATTATGGTCTGGTGAGGCCATCCCGTAGTCCCCCTAAAAGTGCCCTGCCACGAATTTCTTCTTGAGGCGGTTGCGAATCACGACGGAGCAGGCGTTCATTGCGAAAACGAGGCTTACGAGCAGGAGCGTTGTAACATAGACCATGGGTTTTGCAGCCTCAGAGTTACGCGATTGGAAACCCACATCAAAAATATGAAATCCCAAGTGCATGAAACTGCGGTCGAGATGCACGTAGGGAAAAAATTGATCAATGGGCAAAGCCGGGGCCATTTTTACCACGCCCACGAGCATGAGTGGAGCTACTTCCTCTGCCCCGCGGGCCATTGCCAAAATCAGCCCTGTCATGATGCCGGGCATGGCACGGGGCAACACAATGTGGCGAATGGTTTGCCATTTTGATGCGCCGCAGGCCAGTGAACCTTCCCTCATGGATTTCGGCACTGCCGAGAGAGCCTCTTCGGTGGCCACGATCACGACCGGCACAGTAAGCAGGGCCAAGGTTAGGGAAGCCCAGAGGAGACCCCCTGTCCCAAACGTAGGCGTGGGTAGCCTTTCAGGATAAAAGAGACTGTCAATACTGCCGCCTAGGACATAGGCAAAAAAGCCCAGACCAAAGACCCCGTACACGATGGAGGGGACGCCGGCGAGGTTGTTGACACAAATTCTGACAAGGGACACCAGTTTGCCCTGTTTGGCATATTCTCTCAGATACATTGCGGCCACAACGCCGAAGGGAGCAACTGCCAATGACATGAGCACGGTCATTGCGAAAGTACCGAAAATTGCGGGCAGCACCCCGCCCTCGGTGTTTGCTTCCCGAGGCTCGGTGGACAGGAATTCCCACCAGCGGGAAAAATAGATCCGAATCTTCTGGGGCAGAGTCAAAACATTCGCGGGATAAAATCTCACTATTTCAGAGAGTCTCAGGTTTTTTTCTCTGCCCGCCGCGTCAGCCAGGGTTATGGTATATTTCGTGTCGAGTTCCTTGATGCCGGCAGCTTCTTTTGCCAGTTCGTCATATTCGGTGTGCAGCCTTTGTATCTGCTTTTCATATTCTTTCAGCGCCATCGCATACTCCGGACTGTCCTTGCCCCTCGAGAGTTCTACTTTCCTCAGTTTTAGTCTTGCCTCTTCGAGCCGATGGTTGATGGCGCCGATTTGGTGGCGTTCGATCAGGTTGATCCTTGCGCGTCGATTTGCTGCCCATTCCTGAGCTTCACGGACTGCAGACCAGGTGAGCGCATCTCCCTCCAGGATCCTGCCGTTGAGGTCCACGGATTTGATGGAGCCTATGAAAGGCCCCCACTCCATTCGCTCAAAAAAGTATAAATTGGCGGGAGTATCCGTGGACGCAATTTCAAAGTCATTCACCCAGCGGAAGTCCTCGTTGTAAAGATCATAGTTTCCGGTGCGATAGAGATTGCGCCGCACGAACCCACCTCTGCCTTCGATCTCACTCCTGATTGATGGACTCAGCGGGGCCAGTTGTTCGGGACCGGGTTTGTAATTTTCTACTCGAAAAAGTTCCCCACCAACTATGGAACGGTCTTTGAGAGTAGTTGCATAAATGGGTTGGGGCCAGAAGGTGAGCATCCCGTTGTAGATGATCAGGATGGTGAATCCGATGATCATCAGGAGACCGAGTACCAGCGCCCCCCCTAAGATCCACATGAACGGCTCTCCCCTTGCTTTCAAATCCCAGGACATGGCATTGGCCTTGGCGGCGCGAGGTGTTTGGAGATCTACTGCTTCCGAATGGCCTTCTACCGATTCCGTAACCGG
>JAUPKT010000248.1 GCA_030837305.1 Thermodesulfobacteriota bacterium | reverse complement strand
CGGTCAGGTAGATGATCTTCTCGATGAGATCAGGCGGAGGGTAAGCCTGGGGCAGAGAGTCCTCGTAACGACCCTCACAAAAAAGATGGCAGAAGATCTTACCGAGTATTATGCAGGCCTGAGCGTCAAAGTCCGCTACCTACATTCGGAAGTTCACACTATTGAAAGAATGGAGATTATCAGAGACTTGAGGCTCGGCGTGTTTGACGTCTTAGTGGGTATTAACCTCCTGCGAGAGGGTCTGGACATCCCAGAGGTCTCGTTGGTGGCCATTTTGGACGCAGACAAGGAGGGGTTTCTTCGATCCGAGCGGTCCCTCATACAAACGTCCGGCAGGGCTTCTCGCAATGTCGATGGTATGGTCATTTATTATGCTGATCACGTAACCGAATCCATGCGAAAGTCAATCGAAGAGACCAACCGGCGGAGAAAACTTCAAAGAGAATTCAACCGGAAGCACCACATTACCCCGGAAACCATTCGGAAAGAAATAAACGACATCCTGTCTTCAATGGCTGAGAAGGACTATGTAACCGTCAACATCGAACCGGACTCCCGCTGCCTCGATGTCAAGCCCGAGGACATTCCTCGGGTGTTGCAGAAACTCACCAAAGAAATGTTCGAGGCCGCGCACAATCTTGAATTTGAAAAGGCCGCTCAAATCAGGGATCGCATCAATGCATTGGAAAGGGAGCATTTGTATTACACGTGAGCAAGCGGGCGGTGTCGTCAGTGTATTCTCCCAATGTTTTGCTGGCTTGAAAAGCCTAATTATGCGATACTTTATGATTGTCTATGCGAGGGCTTAGGCTTCCATGTCGCAACATGAGGGGAAAGAGAAGCAATGCACGTTGGCGTAATTGGGACTGGATACGTTGGATTGGTTACTGGCGCGTGTTTCGCAGAAATGGGAAACGACGTGATCCTTATGGATATCGATTACGATAAGATCGAGAACCTTAAGAGCGGACGAATACCCATCTATGAACCCGGCCTCGACCAGGTGATAAAGAGAAACTGTCAGGAGAAAAGGCTCTCTTTCACCACCGACCTGGAATTTACCATCAGGAATTCCCTGATCAATTTTATAGCCGTGGGAACCCCTCCTGGTCCCGATGGGTGCGCGGATTTGAGCCAAGTCTACGATGTGGCGCACAATATCGGAAGAGTCATTGACAATTACAAAATCATTGTGACCAAGAGCACGGTGCCGGTGGGAACCAGTCGCAAAATCAAGGAAATCATCGCGGGGATTACCTCCCACCCGTTTGATATCGCGTCGAATCCCGAATTTCTTAAAGAGGGTAACGCGATCGATGACTGTATGAAACCCGACAGGATCGTGATCGGCGTCGAAGATGTCAGAGCAGGTGAGATCCTGAAAGAGTTGTTCAGCCCGTTCATGAGGACTGGGAAACCAGTAATGGTAATGAATATAGAATCGTCGGAGATGACGAAATATGCCGCGAACGGGCTCCTGGCAACCAAGATATCTTTCATGAACGAACTGTCTCGGCTCGCCGAACAGGTTGGGGCGGATATTGAATTGGTCAGGGCAGGCATCGGGTCAGACCCACGGATAGGCAATCAATTTCTCTTTGCCGGTCTTGGATATGGCGGATCATGTTTTCCCAAAGACGTCGAGGCCTTGACAAAGACAGGCCTGCAGCATGGAGTGCAACTCCGGATACTTGAGGCCGTGCAGGAGGCAAACAAGACCCAGCGTCGGCATTTCTGTGAGAAGATTTTCGCTCATTATGGATCATCTTCGCTCGCGGGCAAGACATTCGCTGTCTGGGGCCTTAGTTTTAAACCCCGAACGGACGATATAAGGGATGCTCCCTCTTTGGAAGTCATACAGACACTTTTGAACAGCGGCGCAACGGTGAGAGTGTTTGATCCGGTTGCCGTGGAAAATGCAGCTCACGTGCTGGGCGAAACCGTCGATTACTCAGCGAACAACTATGAATGCGTGGACGGGGCTGATGCCCTCGTCATAGTTACGGAATGGAACGAATTCAGACATCCTGACTTTGACAGATTGAAGAAAGGTCTCAAGGAACCCGTTATTTTTGACGGTAGAAATCTTTATGATGTCAAGAGGATGGAAGCCTTGGGGTTTCGCTACTATTCCGTAGGCAGACCAAGCATTGCGCGGTGAAAGTCAAGGCCGACACCACTCTTTTGTATCCTTATTTCTTGGGAATGCACCCATACTCAAACAGCATCGTCTCCAATCACTTCAGGGTCCGGCAGAGGTGGTAGGTCGAAAAGGCTTTTGAGGCCGAAAACCTCGAGAAACCGCTCTGACGTTCCGTATAACAAAGGGCGTCCCGGGGCGTCAAGCTTGCCGGTTACAGCAATCAGATCCCTTTCCAGCAAATTCTTAATGGAACTCGACGCCTCCACGCCACGAATTCGTTCAATGGCTGATTTGGTCATAGGCTGATTATAGACTATTATGGAGAGTGTCTCCAAAGATGCCCGACTCAGTCGAGCGGGTTTGACACTTTTCATCGTCAGGATCCAGGGGGCAACTTCCGGCAATGTCCTGAACTGGTAGCCGCCGCCCACTTCAACCAACAAGAAGCCGCGTGATCTTTCCCGATATTCTGTCTCCAGTTCGTCGAGTATTTCTTGGAGATCCTTTCCTGATACGTCCACGATCAACCGCCGAAGTGAGTCTGCTGTGATGGGATCTGAATGAGCAAAAATGAGTCCTTCTACTACGGATTTAGTGAATGCTCGTTTCAAAGGGTATTGAACCTCCCATGAATGAATCCGAGAGCGTGATCGCTAAGCCGGCGTCCCGGGGGCGGGGTTGATCGCCAAGGCATTTGTGGTAAGATGTGACTGACTATGTCAAGACCTCCAGGCATTCTTGAGGCATATATAATGCAATTCAACGAACAGAATCCACAGGGTATTTATTCAGCCGATATCATAGTCGGGATACCATCATATCAAGAGGCTGCCTCAATAGGGGTTCCGACCCAGCAGGCCGACACGGGACTAACAAAATATTACCCTGACAGATCAGCCGTCATCATCAACTGCGACAACGGCTCGACAGACGGCACGACTGATGCATTTTTCAGCATAAAAACGAATACCCCCAAGATCTCCTTGTCAACCGAAAGCGGCCTCCTGGGTAAGGGAAACAACCTGAGAAATCTTTTTCGTAAGGCACTGGAACTCTCCGCAAAGGCCATTATTGTGGTCGATGCCGACGTAAGAAACGTCACGCCACAGTGGATTCGTAATCTCTGTGATCCACTGTTCGACGACTACCACTTTGTCGCACCACTTTATGTGAGACACAAATATGACGGCAGCTTCACGAACAACTTTGTGTATCCCATGACACGTACGCTCTACGGCAGAAGAGTCCGGCAACCAATCGGAGGAGAGGTAGGTTTTTCCGGAGAATTAGCTAAAGTATACGCTGAGTGTGATTACTGGGATGAGCGGGTGGCACATTTTGGCATAAACTTGTGGATGACGACTATTGCAGTGAAAAATCCCGGGGCCGTCATTCAGTCATTCATGGGCAAGGCCAAGGTCCACAGAATACGAGACCTGACTGCTGATGTGGCACAAATGTTCCACGACGTTGTCGGTACGCTTTTTGATCTCATGG
>JAUPKT010000247.1 GCA_030837305.1 Thermodesulfobacteriota bacterium | reverse complement strand
TGCCCAAAGGCGCGGTAATACCCATGCGGTCGGCCATTTTGAGCACCGAATCAAACCCGACGTCCATGAGAATCTTGATGGTGCAGATGTTGCGAGACAGCTCCAGGGCCCGTCGGAAACTCACCGGTCCGAGAAAATCACCCCCGGCATTCTTGGGCTCCCATTCCTCGTCTTCCCGCTCGAAATCCACCACAATGGGTTCGTCCACGATGATGGTGGCCGGGCTATAGCTCTTCCTTTCCAGGGCCACGGAATAGATGACCGGTTTGAACGCGCTTCCCGGCTGGCGTTTGGCCTGGAGCGCCCGGTTGAATCTAAACTGCTCGGTGCCCGAACCGCCAACGAGGGCACGCACATATCCGGTGCGGTTTTCGATGCATACCAGGGCCCCCTGGAGTTGAGGATTGTCATCAAGGATGAAAACGGGCACCTCATCAACAAAATGCTGAAATTTCAGTGCCAATACCTGGCCCACCTTGTAGACACCTGCGGATGCTGCGGGCAGAGTCACCACGCCTTTCATCCTGGTGCTCAATGCAACCTGCAACTCCATGTCCTTTTCCTTGGGCTTGCGGTTGATCTTCACGACAACGCCTTGATAGATCTTATCTGTGGTGAGGTTCGGCGTGGCGCGACGCTGCAGGAGTTCGTTGATCTCGTTGACGGGGAGGGTCCTCAGAATGGCCAAATGTTTCTGGCGGCCCTTGATCTCCAAAAGCCCTTTTTCCACGGCTTCGTGGGCCAACTTCTGGTATTCGACACGGACGGTGGTGAAGACCTTGAGCCCCTCGTTGTAGAGCTTCTCCTCTCCGTATTTCTTTACTATGTAGCGTCGGACCGCCTCCGCGAAATCCGGGACAAGGTCAAACGGCCTTGGTGACTCCCCGCGGATTACCAAGACCTGCTCTTTGGCTACCTGGAACTCTGATTCGGAAAGAAAGCCCGCCTTGACCATTCTTCCCAGGACCGTGACCTGGCGGTTCCGGGCATTTTCTTCGCTCTTGAATGGATTGTACCGTGCCGGGCTGGCCACGAGTCCCGCCAAAAGAGCAGCCTCCGCCACGTTCAGATGTTCCACAGGCTTGCCGAAATACCCCCGGGCCGCTGCCTCCACCCCGTAGTTGCCCTCGCCCAGGTAGATCTCATTGAGATAGATGTGGAGCACCTTTTCTTTGCCCCATATCCGCTCCAGCCGCTGTGCCAGGATGATCTCCTTGATCTTTCGAGAGAAACTCCTCTCCCGGGTGAGGAGAAAGTTCCGGGTAACCTGCATGGTGATGGTGCTGCCGCCCTGGACAACACGGCCTGCTCTGACGTTGCGTACCAAGGCCCGAACAAGCCCTTGCCAATCCACTCCATTGTGCTGGAAGAATCGTGCGTCTTCCGCGGCCAGGAACGCATTGATCACGAGCGGCGGTATCTGCTGAAGATCCACCACAAAGCGCTTTTGCTTATAGAATATCCCGATGACGGTGCCGTCATCAGCGTAGAATGTCGAGACGGTGCGTGGCTGGTACGAAACGATATCCGGCACCTCGGGCAAATCACTGGAAAGGACCACATAGGCGCCCACGGCCAACCCGGCACAGAGGAAGCCGGCAGCCCACACCAGAGCAAGGGGCCACACGATGATGGCCTTGAAGAAGATTGATGCGACGTAATGACGGCCTTGTGGCATAAAAATACAGACCTCTTACTGCAGAATAAGTTTTTCCCCTGTTAAAAGTCCAGAGGCTCTTCACTCCGCTGTGCGGGCTGCCGGATTAAAAGGGGATGACAAGAACAAGCCACCAGTGAGCCTCTTTGTCATCCCCGACTCGATCGCTCATCCAGGATCGATGGCAACAAGCCTCCTAGATTCCTGCTTCCGCAGGAATGACACAAGAAGGGCACGAGTACGCCAGCACTCTACACCTCCAGCACCAAATGGTCGTGGGCACGGACAATCTCACCGGTAAACTCGGCTGCGGCCTCTTGTACTACATCCGTTTCGTCGCATGGGGGATAAAAATGCGTCAAAACAAGTTTTTTTGCATTGGCTCTCCGTGCCATTGTCCCGGCTTCGGCCGGCACGAGGTGCCCCGGGGTCTTGAGCCTGCCCGGCAGGGAGCATTCGCAGATGAACAAATCTGTGTCGCTTGCGAGCTTCACAAGATTCTCTGAAACATCCGTGTCCCCGGAGATGGTTACGGACATGCCCTCGTGCTCCAGTCGATACGACAAGCTCGGATGTGTGTGCGCTGCGGGGATGGATCTGATCACAATATCGCTCACAGATATCTCGTCCTCCCCATCTGCATCCAGTTCATGCCTGATGAGCCGGTCATTGGACGGCACGATCCAATGACCATAGGCTAGGACCAATGCTGCAAAAAATTGTTCCAAGCCCCGGGGACCCACCAGCCGAAATGGATCAATGCGCATCGGCCCATACGCATAGTTGGAGGCAAAGAGAAACGGCGCGACATCGGATACGTGGTCTGCATGGAAATGGGTGAGGAGAATGATGTCGATGGACTTGGGATCGATGGAGGCTTCGCACATTCGTCGGAGGATTCCAGGGCCCATGTCCACGCTCATGGTGGTTGCTCCGGTTTGGATGATCAGACCAGATGCGTTCCGATGGAGGTCCGGCGTGGCGGTCCCGCTGCCCAGTATGGTTATTTTCAACATTGTGCCCTTACTTCCGTCATTGCGAGGAGGCCCGCCAGGGGCGACGTGGCAATCTCAGACTGGACATGCTTCACATTACCAGAGGGCCGATCTACTGCAAAGGAGCTGGGGGCGGCGAGACGCGGAACAGTATCAGTGAGACTGATTCGAGAAGGACTGATGTGATCTCTACCACACACCTCCAGGGGCCTCACCTAGCAAGTTACGCGGCTTGAGGTTCCCTACCTACTTTTTAGTTATGATTCATGATAGTTACGGTCATTTCCACTATACACTATTTTTTCTTTCAATGTTCTTGGCGCGTTTTTGTTTTCAACATACCATGATTCTAAGTTTTTTATTTATTCCCCATTTGGACTACCTCCGGGTAACCCTCGGGTAACATTTTTCTAACTTGACACATCGCTGTTTCATTGCATAGGATGCACGCATACTGGAATGAAGAAGTCTATAATTGCATCGATAGGGCGCTGACAGGTCCCTGAGAGGGACACAGCGGCTTGGTAGATGCCTGTGACGTGGAGTGCAGATGGAGAGTCTGTAATACGCGTCGTCTTTAGGAGGAGGAGTGTATGATGTATAGGAATAGATTGTTGATTCTAGCGGCTGTCATTGGAATGATGGTCCCCATAGCTGCATCTCCCGCAGCTGCGTGGGAATTCTCCATGGACGGCGCATTCACGTGGGAATACGAATTCCGAACCCAGGTGGGCAAACACGGGTTCTTCGGCCCGTATGATGTGGACAACGGAAGTGGATACGCTGTGCCGGCCGGGCTACCGGTAAGCACATTTGTGTATAATACGGCTAATCAGCCGGTACAGGTGCAGGTGCCTGCGCCAATTGCACCAGCGGTCGGCACTTTTGCGCCGCTGAATTTCTGGCTCGGGTTCCATTATCCAGGAAATGATCAAAACCTGTTCACACGTGGATCGTCGTTTTCATCCGGTTCAGACGGGGCGTGGAACACGATCTACATGGACACCAACATGCAGATCAGGATGAATCAGGCGTTGAGGATTCGTGGTCGATATCATATAGGCAAGTGGTTTACACCTGGAAGTTCAGTTACTCTTGGCGAACCGGCCGCTTCCGAGTACCTGAATTACCATGCTCCCGGTGTACAGAGATCCTTCTCTCCGGGCTATTGGAATACGCTGTGGCTGACCGCCGAGTTGCCTTGGGGCATCGTAACTATCGGGAAGCGAGCTTCAGCATGGGGCACCGGCTTGGGTTGGAACGGCGAAGAGAACCGGTCATCGGAGTCCCTTGCGTTCACGGTGCCGTATGGACCCTTCCGGTTTCAGGTGTCCATGTATCCGGCCAGACGCGGCACGGCCTCCCTTGCGACTCCTTCGTACTACAATCAGGACTTCGACAAGAACAACGATCGACGCTGGGACATGGTTCTCCCCATGTTCACGTATCGCAGCGGCCCCATGGATATGGGTGTGCTCCTGAACTGGGTACAGAGGCATAGCGGGCCGGAGGGACTCCTGGAGGCCCCTGGAACTGCTGCAAAAAGGACAGCATTTGTAGACTTTGACGAATTCTATGGCGGCGTGTATTTCAAGTACAACGATGGCCGATTCTTCTTCAACGGCGAAGTGGACTGGGACCATCAGATGTCGCACAGACGTGCTGTCGCTTCATATAGAGAGCATTGGAGGGCTGCCGCGGTGACGGGTATGTTCAGTGGACCGGCTAAAGTGAGCCTTCTCTATGCATGGCTCTCCGGTCCTGACAGAAGAAACGGTCGCCAGATTGACCGCACCGGTCTCAATACGGACGTCGGGATTCGAAGCAACTCGTGGTCCAATACCGGTTTCTTCAGGCCGTATAGTTACCTCATGGTTTACTCGTATGGCCTTGGCACGCACATGAATGCAGACACCACAAATGGTACGGCTGAAGACGCTTCCATCTGGGCAGGTCGAGTCGACTATGCGGTGGCGTCAAACCTCAATGTGTATGGCAATTTCATGTGGGCCGATCGTACGAACAAGAGCGGCTATGGATGGGGCTTCATTCGTCCGTACACCGGACCCTATGCGAATGAATTCCAGAACCCCTTGGGGACGGTGCGCTGGAATGACCGGAACAACGCTCCCAACATTCCCGATCCCAAC
>JAUPKT010000246.1 GCA_030837305.1 Thermodesulfobacteriota bacterium | reverse complement strand
TTGGGATGCCGAAGCATACGACCCAATATGGCGCTTGCGTAAAGAGGCGGGAAAATTTCTTCAAAACAAAAAACACCGCCGGGTTTTGTCACGCGACTGAGTTCCTGAATACACCTTCGCCAGTCAAGCACATGATGGATAATACCAAAGTTGACCACTGCATCGAAATGTGAATCAGGGCATGGCAGATCCTGAGCATCACCAACGAAAAAGTGAACCCGCTCTTTCAAGGTCTTATGTCTCTTCTTGAGGCCTGTTCGCACGAGTTTTTCTTCTAAGTCGAATGCGTACACGGTGTCAAATCCCATCATGCTTGTAAGCAGTCGGGCGCCTCGGCCCGTTCCACATCCGATCTCCAATACCCTCTTTGCACCTGGCTCAACACCGATTGCCAGCCACTTTCGTATCTCTAAGGCCTGGACAACTAAACGTACTGGACTATGAATCCAGACTCTCTCCGGCCAGTTCATGAGCATCAGCTTCTTGTCGGTTGCCTGGATTGCAGGGGATTGTGTCATGAGGCGCAGCGCCATACAAATCTTAGGATCATCATATCGGAATCAAGATGGCTGCGGCGGTAAGAAAAAGAAAACAAACCGGCATGTAGCTTGCCTTGTTAAACAGCTCGGCAGCCGTGGCAGGTCCTGGGCTGAAATAGAGCCCCCGGGCCGGGACAATAAGAAGATACCATCCTAAGAAAAGGGCTCCCACGGGATACAGGATTCCAACCCCTGGGCCCGCTAACCAATATACTGCCACGCCGCCAAAGCATGCCATGGAAACTGCAACAACCGCCCTAAACACAGACTCGGGAATGCCTTTGATCGTGGCCGTCGTTCGTGCCGCCACTTTCAGATCGTCTTCACGATCTATGATATCATTGGCTACGTTCTGTCCTCCTATTTCCCAAGCAGCAAGCCAGAGCAGTAAGACGGCGACAAAGCCGGCAGAGGGACTTGGATCAACAGCAAACACGCCAGCTAATCCTCCTGAGGCTTTCACGATAGCTGACGGAATTATTTTCAAGTGTGTAATACGGAGTAGTTTGCAATAGACGGCCTCGAAACCGACGGATGCTGCAAAGATGACCACGCAGAGCGGATTGAGCCAAGAAGCCCCCAAGATGGCTATTGCCGACCAAATAAGGCACCATGCCAATCCCGTCCGAAAGGGCAATAGTCCCCGGGCGATAGGGTGCCTCACAAGTACCTCATCTACGTGAAACGGACTCGATGCTCTCTCCTGGAGAGATATTCGCTCACAATCAGTAGCATAGTCGATCAGGTCATTGAGGGCATATACGGCATTATATCCGGCAAAGGCTGTGATGAGGCCAACCACCATTACCGGTCCGGGTGGAAATGCGCCGAGACAGAGGAGAGCGGCCATGGCCGGGGTCGCCACATCCAATAGCCCGTGAGGTGTCCGCGACAGCCCGAAGAACAACTTCCAAAGAGGCTGCTCCAATTGTTGTTGAATGCCTGACATCAGTCCCTCAAGTATCTTTACCTGACCTCGTTTTTTCGATCTGGATGAATTAATCGGGGTTCTACAAACTCATTCATAGGGAATGGTGAGTTTCCCACCCAGGAAACCAACGTAACCAATGACAACTGAAATCAGCAACAGGCCAATGAAATAAGCAGCCGAGACACTGACATTTGCAGTCAAAGGGTCTGGGACTATCAGCAAACGGACAAATAAAAGGCCAATCCCTAAGAATAAGGCTACCCATGCAAGCACGCGCTTTCGATAAATTACAATTGACTCAGCACATTCGTAGTTGACCCACCATGTGAAATACCCGGTTACTATTGCTGCGGGTATGGCGGCAACACCAAGCGTCAGGCAACAAAAAGCCGCCCACTCCGTACGGGGAGACGCTGTAAGATGCGCGAATATCTCTAGAACAGGTATCACGAGAAGCAGACCGACGGGGAAATGCACTACTGCTGGATGAGGATGCCTTCGAAAGAAAGGATGCCGCGTGAGCCATGATTCTACTCGGCCGCGCATTCCTGTTCGTTTTGGCGGAGGCTCGGAATGAAGTTTTCCTATTGAGTTGAAACGAGTCAGAACTTCTGGGCCATGGGGAGCGGACCTGATCTCAGCACTCAAGTCCTCACCCGCATGGTGCCTGTTCATGTGAACTCCGCAAATCCACTTCTTACTGCCTGAAAGATCGTAGACCGTGCCGTCAACGACCACAAGTGTCGGTTTGTTGTCTTTCCCCGTGCCGGAATTCAATTCGTCAATTGTATAAACTTTCATCATACGATCAGTCTGCAAACCACTTCCATTACATACGTGACCGGGGGCTAACGAAACTTCATATCAGTCCCTGGAGTTTCCAGACACATTCGCCTGCATCCTGACTCACTCGAAAATTCTGGTCTATGGAATATTGAGCCGCCTGATCCTTCAGGATTCGCGTCGGCTTCAGGGTAAAACAGTCCAGATCATCACTACAGCCATCCTCCAGAACTGTTACGATCATTTGGACGCCGTTCTCGGAATATATGGCCTGCTTACCCACAAATACCAAAGGATAGCGAGGGTTTGCCGATCGTTCTCCTTTGTCCAGTTTCTCTAATGCACTGTTCTTGGAAGCAGTAGGATGAGGTGCGCATCCTGAGCAACTTCTGCATCCCGACATCTCTCGCTCCTCTTGTATGTCTTCAATTTGCTACGTGAAGTAACACGCTTCAAATTAAGGTTTTACCTACTCTCTGTCAAGATGAGTTCCGGAACAAATCGATAGAAATCTTGGTCCGGGCGCCGGCGAAGGTGGTGCATGTTGGGGCGTAAAGGGGAGAGAGGACAGCAGAGCAGTTGGATCATAGGTACCGATAATAATCCCTGTGCCATGACTTATTCAGACGATCTGCAAATCACCCCTTGGAGGATATCACACGAATATCCTCAATGATTGCATCCTCAAATTCGTTCAACAGGGCCTTCGTAATGGGGCTTTCCAAAGCCTCTGTCTTTAGGGCTCGATCCAAATCCGACTGTCCATCAGACGGGGCATCATAGGGCCTTGGATTCTCAAGAGTTGTCTTTGATGCCAAGGTGAGGACCTTAATCTCGGCTCCCCCAAAAAATTCGTTGAAGACCTCCCTCACTTCCGGTTTGTTTCGGAGACGATTCTCAAACTCCTGACTGTAGAAACCCTTGTGGAATCCAATTTCCACTTTTTTAGGACTGAACGAGATGAGGCTCCCGTGTTCCATGACGGACGCGATAAATCTATCCACCCCCAGGGCCGCCAGCCGGTCTCTCAACTCTGTCCATACCTCGTCTGCTGTCCCCGAGGCCATAGGAGCGATACCGGTTATGGTGAAGTGATCGTTGACAGATATTGGTTTCTCTGAATGTTTAGCTTGGCTTACGGTTTTTCTGGATTGTAAATCATCCTGTCGCAGGCTTCTCTGGATCTTCCCATGGTCCTCGGATAGGGCAGGGGGATGCTGGCTTCCGATCTTCGCATCTATACGTTCAACGATTTGCTTCAAGTTCACGACATCGGGTGCGTGTATCATTCTCATCATGGACATCTCGAGAAAGATCCAGGGATTGGCAGCTTTCCGGATTTCGCCCTCACTTCTCAACAGGAGAGACAGAATTCCCAGCAGTTGTTCCGAGGAGGAACGCCCGGCAAGATGATCGAGTTCAGTAAGTTCAG
>JAUPKT010000245.1 GCA_030837305.1 Thermodesulfobacteriota bacterium | reverse complement strand
GGGGTTTCTCCATCGGTGAATCCTGAGCCTTTGGCGCTGTTCTTCGATGCGATCTTTATCGGGGAAATACCGGAAGCGAATGACGAGCAGGGCTTTCTCGATGTGTTGGCCAAGATCTGGGGGGAAAAGGGCGTGAGACGTTCGGGGGATAGATCTCGGTTGGCCGAACTCCGAGACGAGCCGGGGATATATCTTCCAGAGGCGTATCATTTCTCTTTCAGAGAGCAAGGCCCCATAGCTCAGGTGGAAGCAGCTCCTTTTCACCCTTTTCCCGTGAAAGCTGTGAAAAGAATGAATCCGGCGGGAACGGTCCCCGCGGCCTTGGTAGACGATCCAGCCGCAGTTTTTGATGCCGCTTTGTTAATGGAAATCAATCGGGGTTGCGGACGAGGCTGTCGTTTTTGCTCGTCCGGCTGGATTCATAGACCAGTGCGCCATTGTTCTTTCCAACAGTTTCTGAGCCACATTTGCCCTGAGGATGTTAAGGGAAGGACGGTTGGGTTGATTGGATCAGACCTGGCCGGTCATCCCGAGTTGATGGAGATTCTGTCATATCTTCTGAGTCTCGGAGCAAAATTCTCCCTTTCCTCCATACGGCCTGAAGGACTCACCCACGAGTTAATCAGCATGCTGCGGGCAACGGGTCAAAAGACCGTCACTTTGGCCCCGGAAACAGCGTCTCTGCGCATGAAAAAAATCATAGGCAAAACCATCCCCGAGGAATTATTTTTTGAAAAGATCAACCTTTTGGTCTCGAACGGTATTCCGAATATTCGGCTCTATTTCATGGTGGGGTTGCCGTCGGAGACGGATGATGATGTCTTGGCTCTTGTTGATTTTGTGCTGAAAGCGCGAGAGGTGTTCGTAGATGCTTCACGTCCTCTCAAGAGGATAGGTACCATGGGCGTTCAGCTCAATCCTTTTGTGCCAAAACCATGGACACCGTTTCAGTGTGTTGGGATGCAGCCTCCGAAAGTAATTGAGAAGAAATTGAATATCGTGCGCAAGGGATTGGGTAACACTCCCAACGTGAGAGTAAGGGCCGAGTCGGTTCGCGAGGCAGTCATGCAGGGCCTCTTTTCTCGGGCTGATCGACGCATTGCGGGGTCGATGTATGAATCGGTGGTGCGATCAATAAATCTTTCGCGATTATTGAAGAGCGTTGGTTGGTATTTGGATTTTTTCCTGTACCGTGAGCGAAACTGGGACGAGCTTTTCCCGTGGGACGTGGTTGACCACGGAATAGATAAGACCGTATTGAGAAGAGTCTTTGAGAACGCGTTACCATCTGAGACGAAGGTCTCGGGAGGCTAAATTGCAGCTGGCGCCCGATGAATACACCATGTGGCTGGAGCGAGAAAAGTCAGGCATCAACGCCGAGGAACTCCAAAGATCTTACGATTTGCTTATGCAGAGGGTAAAGCGCATAGATCCTCTCGCCATAGCCGATGTGACCGACGGACGCTACCAGGGATCGGGAACTCCCCGCATTATTGTGCCTTTTCTCCATAGTTGGTTCGCACTGGACCTCATACCGTATCGAATTCGGGCTGGGCATTCCGTTTTCGATACTGTGACCATGAAGGTGTTGTTCTTGCACCATGTTATTACAGCCGCTGAAAATCAGGGTACCGCAGTAAGAGTCATGGGACAGTGGATTGATTGCCGGTCTTTGCAACACGGTGCCGTGCTGGGGTCTCATTTTGCTCGCACCACGTCCGAGCTGCTGAACAGGTTCTTTTCATTGGGCAGTGAGGAACGTCTCGGGAGGGCGTTTCAATGGGGCGGCAAGCCGGTGGAGATGGGTGACCACGGTTTTCTTTTCAAGTTTTTCCCTCGCCTTCCCGTGGCGATGATTCACTGGTCCGGCGACGAGGAGTTTCCGTCATACAGCAAGATCCTCTATGACGTTTCGGCCAGCAATTACATGCCGACTCACGGATTGGCTGCTCTCACCGACTACCTGGCGCATCGTCTGGCAGAAGGTTCACGAGCCCACGCGTAGTTTCGTTCCGAACTGTACTTCCCACAACAGGCTATTTGGGTTTCTCTTCGTTTCCCGTCTTTTCTTTGAGCGCTTTTAACCAAGGTTTCACCATGACTGCATGGGGAGAATCACCGGCCTTTTGGACGAATAATTCCCAGGCTTCAATAGCTCCGGGATAATCTTTCACGTCATCGCGTAGTACGATACCGAGGTTGAAGAGTGCAATGACGTGATTTGGGTCTATTTCTATTGCTTTCCTGAACGCTTCCGCAGATTGCTCCGGTTTCTTGAGTCTTCGGTAGCTGATTCCCATATCGGTGATGACGTCAGGGTTTCGAGGAGCGATAACCAGAGCCCGCTGGTACGCTTCAACGGCTTTGTCGTGATCACCGGTATCGAAATAGTCGTTGCCCAACTGTATCAGTGCTTCAAGATTCTGTGGGTTTTGTTTGAGCATGCGTTCGATTCCTGCAATGCGGTTCTGAATCTCCTCAGAGCTTTTTTGATTCACAGGCGGCGCTGGGTTTACGACTCCGGCCGCTGGTTTTGAATCGAGCTTCCATGCGGCAAAGAAAACCCCTGAGAGGAAGCCAGCCACAAAAATGATAACGCATGAAATAATTTGCTTGGTGCTTCGCACGTCTATACTCCACCCTGTTTTATTCAAAGACTACCACAGAGTTTCGATTGCTGACAGTTTTGATGATGTGTTCAAGAAATCATCGTACCAACATTCATGCCCTAGGCCGCCTGAATGACAAGTAATCATAGTCATTTCGGTATGCCTGGACAAAAAGGTTACTGAACCGGGAGCGCGTGTGGGATAATGATTGTGCTGCTATGTGGAAGAGTTTGAAAGTCTTCACAAAGGCGAATGGAGGGATTGTATCCGTGGCAAGAATCATTGCAGCCGTGTTGGGTGACTCTCTGGGCCATCTCAATCAAGTGCTTGCCGTAGCTCAGGAGATGGCGCAGCATGAGTTTCTCTTCCTTGGCGGAGGGCGAGTATTGGATCTAAGATACCAGGGATACTCGGTGGAAGAGATCCCTGTTCCTGGAACGCTTTATGCCGACAACCGGGTGGATATTGCGGGTACCGTCAGCAACGCTATGAAGATTCTCCTTGAATCGCCAAAGACTTTCCGAAGAGTGAGGCGGATCATCAAGAGCCATGACCCTGTGTTGATCTTGACATCGTATGAGTTTTTCGCTCCCTTGGCAGCCCTGAGTATGGGGAGACTTTGTATCAGCATCGACAATCAGCACTTCCTCACAAAATGTAGGCACGACGCCCCGAAGCAACAAATGCTCAGCCGTGTTCTTTTTGAGGTTCCTCTTCGTCTCATGTACAGTTTTGCGGCCAAGTATTTCGTCAACACCTTTTTCCCGATCAAACCCGTGGACTCGACTATTACAGAGGTGTTCCCACCGATTGTCGCACCAGGAGTAATGGAGGTAAATCCCTCTGATGGAGAGCACGTACTGGTGTACCAGACGTCACCCACTTTCGAACGACTGTTCACCATGTTGGAACAGATGCCGCACCGATTTGTTGTCTACGGCTTTGGCGAGAGGCTTCCACGCAAGAATCTCGAGTTTAGGGCTCCGTCACGCGAGCAGTTTGTACGAGATCTCGCGAGTTGTCGTTACGTTATAACCAATGGAGGCCATACGGTGATATCGGAAGCCCTTTATTTCGGAAAACCGGTTTTCTCGTTTCCCATTCAGTTGGCGTACGAACAGTTCTTC
>JAUPKT010000036.1 GCA_030837305.1 Thermodesulfobacteriota bacterium | reverse complement strand
AATTCGCACTGATTTGTGTAGGGGTGTGACCCCAGAAGGGGCCGCGGACTCATTAGAACAGTTGAAAAGGGCAGGGGCCGTGCTCGAGTGAAGAAGAATCCCAGACCTCCCATAGGCGACTTCATCAACGACCGATTTATAACGTCTCAGTAGCTTCTAAAGTCCAGGCCGAACTGTTCGGCGAGTGGTCTCTATTCGTGTTCTCGTCTGTGGAGGTTTTGTCTTGCATGGCATCCCACGTGTTTCTGCTACTGGGGCCTTTGGACAGTCTGTGATATTGCCAGGCCAGATGACAGTGCAGGATGATCTCTTCGACCCAGTCTCTGAGATCGGACATGACACCATAATTGCCCTCTGATTCCTCCTTCTCCGCCTCTCGCTTCACCTCGGTGTCAACCTTCATGAGCAGCTCGAAAATCTTGTCGAAACATTTGTGTACGTGAAGTTCAAATTCCTCATGGCTTGAAAATTTCACAATCAGAATTCCTTTCGGGCCGCTAAAAAGCGTCTGGGGGTTTACGGATCTTGAAACGAAAGTCGTGAAATAATGGACACGATACTGCGCTGAACTCCTCTGAAGGACTACGGAATTCAAAGGATCGAACTTGGATTACCAAACGCCTCCGAGATTGCTCCGTCGTGTTAATGGCCCCGGAAGGACCTCGACAGTCCCGAAGTCCCATTGCCGATAAAGCGAAGCAACCTCGAAGAAACGTTCATAAAAACTCCTAAGGACCTCGTGCCGGCCCAACCGGTCATGTCTCTATACGCCTCCACCTGCCGTCAGGGATCAACAAGTCGCTGAGACGTTTCTCTGCGGCCTCGTTCAAGAAATAAGAATCCGGGAAGTCCGGACCTACCAAGACCACAGGTCCTTTAAACTTTCCGGCAAACTCCTCTATGGTCGTGGTTCCGCCAAAGGCCGCTCCCTTTTCTTTATAGCCTATGACCAACACTTCATAATCACCCTTTTTGAAACACTTGCGCAGTTCAAATTCGTCGTTGCCTTCGCAAAGCCGAAAACCGACTTCCACGTAATCGCCAAGTCGGTCATCAAACATCTCTCTCATTTCCTTGTCTTTCTTTTCAATAAACTCGGGTGTGACCTGAGTGGTGCGCGTCTTTTCAGCATCCACAAAGACCACATCTCTCCGCAGTGCATAGGGAGATTCCAAAAAATGAAAAATGTTCAGTTTAGTCTTGTGGTGTCGCGCGAGGCCCAGGGCATAATCGAAGGCCCAATCACCCTGTCTCGCAAAAACTGCGCACAAACCGATTCCGTTCATCGTATCCTCCTGCCTATCAGTCTTAACTATCGACAACGTCGCCTCATACGGCTGCCTTAAACTTTTCCTCATGCTCATGTCCGTACCTCAAAGGAATCTCTATGGTGAAAGTCGTTCCTTTTTCTGGTTCCGACTCCACAATTATACGTCCGTGGTGCTCCTCAATCACCTTTCTCGTGATTACCAGACCTAGCCCGGTTCCCCGAGCACCTTTCGTGCTGTAAAACTTGTTGAAGAGCTTGCTCTTGACTTCCTGCGGCATCCCCTGCCCATTGTCGGTGACGCTGATGAAAAGACTCTCTTCAGAAGTGTGTCCCCTCACCAAAATCCGCCTTGACCGCTCCTTGGAATCAATATTCCTACATGCTTCCATTGCATTGGCCATGAGATTGGACAGGACGCTGTGAATACCCGTCGGATCAAGCAGGCAAGGGCCCATCTCCGGCTGAAGTTCTTTCACCAGTTCTATTCCGTCGGATGCGGCACGAGAGTCGTATAGGTCACACACTTCAGTAATGATCTCCACGGGATTGCACTCACGGTACTCCGGCTTCCTCTCTTTGGAGGCGTAAAGGATACCTTTGACCAGTTCAGAGACCTTTCCGACATTGTTCTTCACCATGTCCCAGCCGACACGAGTCCTCTCTTCATTTCCGCGCTTCAATCCGGAGTCCACGACGTAAACACCACCCTGCAGTCCCGTGAGGATATTCTTTATGGTGTGGGACATCCCCGCTATGGTTTCCCCCAACACCATAAGTTCTCCCTGAAGACGCTTGACCTCGGTAATGTTGGTGCTCATCTCCATGACGGCCTTTATATGGCCCTGTTCGTCGTACACCGGGGCCGTGTACACGATAATATATGTGTCCTCACCGTCTCTCCGCCACACTTCTTCAGAGGTGTGGGTCTCCCCATCGAGGAATGTCTTTTCTACGGGACAGTTCTCACACTTTGAATCCGCACCTTTGTATATCTGAAAGCACTTTTCTCCGATGTTTGCCCCAAAATCGCGCTCAAACAGCTTGTTGGTCTGCACGATGTTGAAATCTGGATCAACAATGGTAATATAACAGGGGACATTTTCGTAAAGGTACTTGTATTCCTGCTGTTTCTTTTCCAACTCCATTTGGAGTCGCTTCATGCGGGTCACATCAACGGCCATCTCCATAACTTCGGCTACGGAGCCCGTGTCATCGAATATGGGTGACGTCTTGACCATGACGTGGATCTTCTGGCTGTTCACCATCCACGTTTCTTCCGATTGATGGGCGGCGCCGTCGGCAAAGGTCTTCTCAACCGGGCACTTGGCGCACCGAGAGTCAAGCCCCTTGTATGCCACAAAGCATTTCCGACCACGCTGGTCCCCAAAAAGGTTCTTAAACGAAGTGTTGACCCTTGATAAGCCATAATCCTTGTTCACAACGGTGAGATAACAAGGCACCTCCTCAAAAAGTGTCTTGTACATGTAGCGACTCTTCTCGAGTTCTATGGTCCGATTCGTTATCTGCCGACTCATTTCGTCAAAGGCCCTGGACAATGCCGCCACCGAATCACTGCCCTCGATCGGTGCGCTCGGCGTATATTGACCCCTTGCGAGTCTGTTGGCCTTCACAGACAATCTTTTCATTGGTCTGCTCACCAGAAGAATTACTCCGATTCCTATGATTGTGGAAACGAGAACAAAGAGTACAAAGGCGAACAGCACGGTGTTACGTGCCTGACTGATGATATCTTTCCGGAGTGGTTCCACGGGAATCTTCAGTTCCAGCACGCCGAGGACCTTTTCCGTCGAAGGGTGGGCGTGGCACGCGGCGGTGGAGCAACTCTTGGTATTGAGAAGAGGGTTGACAACCCTGAGCATCTTCCCGTCCTCTGCAAACTCATGTCGAATCCGTGAATCGTCCTTAAAATCTGCCAGGTGATTCTTGATTTCCAGGTTCGGCTCCCTGCCGCCAGGTCGAAAATCGGGCTGGTCGGCAGCCGCATAGTGAAGCAAACCGTTCCAATCATACACGCTGATCTCAGCGAATCCGCCTTTTTCTCCTATCTTGCGCACTATCTGCCTGATGACTTCCCGGTCCTTTGTCATCATGCCGTTCCAAATGGCTGCCTTGATAACTTCAGAGTCTTTCAAGGCTTCCTCTACTTTCGCGTTAACGAGATTGGTCTCTTGCGTTCTTAAACTCTGATACGTAAATGCCACCATGGTGAGAAAGACTACAAGCCCTGCGTAAAAGCTGAGTTTGAACCGCAGGCTGTGGGTAAACTTGTTAATAAAAGTTAAGGCCTTGTTCACCATGGTTCCTGATTGAGAGTCCGGGTTGGAGCGGGTCTGAAACCCGTCTCTGCAACCCGATAACTCCTTCCGTACTCTCAGCCGATCGCTTTCTTCACTGCCGAGAGAAGGACCTCCGGTTGTACCGGCTTCTCAATGTATGCCTCGGGTCCTTTAATGGAGCGTTCCTGAATCCATTTTTTGAAATCCATGCTCGGAACATCATCCTTGCCGAAACCTGTCACCATGACCACGGGGATATGGCCTATGTCAGGGTCTTTTCTCAACTCGCGATACATCTTGATTCCCGTTTTATTCGGCATGAGGAGATCAAGACTAATCAGGTCGGGCTTCTCGGCCTTTACCTTGTCCAGACCCTCTTCACCGTCCGAAGCGGTTACTACTTCGTAGCCATTGTCTTCCAGTAGTGTGGACAGATAGGTAACCATGTCCGGTTCGTCATCAATGACCAGTATCTTCTTTCCCATGGCAAGCCTCCTTCAGTTGTTCTTAAAATCGTTGCGACCTCCGGTCGAATCCCCGTCGCCCCAAGGGAGAGGGCGAATTGGAAGTGATAATGAGGATATCATGTCCGCGAAGCTTCAACCAAACAATTAAGACTTAGCATCCAGACTTTTGAAGTTATCCATACGTTGCCGTGTGTTCATAACCAGTCGTGCTATCGCCGGCAGCCCATCGGGAGTGAGCTGAATAACCGCATATCTCCCAGGATGCCCTAAATATGGCTTAGAGAACGAGGGCCGCGGCAAGGAGTTCCGCCAAATTCATCACCTTTGCATTGATGTGATAGTGCTCACAGATCTCTTTGAGTTGGTCCGTGCAGTTATGGCAGGACTGCAAGACTACATTTGCACCCGTTGCCCTGATCTCATCAGCCTTAATTTTGCCGGCAGCTATGCGTCGAGGACTGAATTCAGGCATTGCCAAGGCGCCTCCGCCTCCACCACAACAAAAACCGTGTTCTCTGTTGTGTTCCATCTCGGCAAAGTCATCCACAGCGGCTCGGATGATGATGCGTGGCTCTTCCATGATCCCACCGGATCGTGCGATATTGCATGAGTCGTGATAGGTAAAACGCTTTCCCGCCCAAACGGACTTGTCCAACTTGAATGTGCCCTGCTGAACCAGGTCGGCCATGAGTTCCATCACACTGGTGATCTTGAAATTCACTCCGCCCAACCAGTTGGAAAGCTCCCAACGCAATGCCCGGTACCCGTGGCCGCATTCCCCCGACAGCAAGTACTCACAGCCCAACCGCTGAACGTCGTCAGCCTGCCATTTAGAAAACAGCTTGGCATCCGGATCATTCCCGTTAAAAAGGGCGTAGTTGGTAAGATCCCAATAGCGCGAGGAAATGGTGAAATCCACTCCCGCCGCATTCAGGACCTTCGCAGTGGCTTGAATGGTGAGGGGATAATACTTGGGTTCTCGAGGATTCAGGGTGAGAAAATACTTGGCTCCCTTCTTGTCCACAGGGATCTTGAAGTTCTCGCAACCATCCTCGTCCTGAAGTTCTTCTTCAATCCACTCAATGGTCTCAACGAACTCGTCCTGAGGCACCGCCATATTGTTGCCGTGGTTGTAGTGCGTATCCACGGTGTCCTGCAAATTCTGGGGTACTCGACCCACTGCTTGCATGATGCCGCGCGCCGTCCTCACCGTGAGACCGTAATCGACACCCATGGGACAGTTGAAGGTACACCGACGGCACATGGTGCATCCACCCCACAGTTTGTCATACATTTCCTCGGCAAGTTCTTTGGACAGCCCCTTTGCACCCACGAAAGAGGGGAAAACCTTGGCCATCCAATCAAAACGGCTCTTATACCACTTCCGGAACCTATCGGCCTTGTAGGCAGGCACCAAGGTCTTGTCCTCCGGAATGGATACGCTGTAATGACACGCATCGCTGCACATCCCGCAATGAATACATCCCGCCAGGGAGGTGGCCACAACTCTATTCAGCCTCTGGGGGAGAAGCTTCTCCATCTCGGCCAACATCTCCGGTGTAAATTCAGACTTGACGGGCCACTTTCTGTGTTCGGGAGCCCCGAGCTTCTCCGGCTCCTGCTCAGTCTTTACCTCTGCAACATCTTCTGTTTTATCAGCCGCTACGGCCATTTTTCATCCTCCAAAAAGTATTCTTGGGATTATTGTTTACTTGACATTCTTATTCAGCACCCCGCGACCACCGAATATCATGCCGAAATTGACGCGGCCGAACGGGTAAAGGACATAATGAGATATCTTGCTGAACGGGACATAAAGAAGGAAGAAGGTCGTCATGAGAAAGAACACCCACATCCAGCTACTCTCCGGAACGCCGCGAATCCAGTTCCACATCGCCCCCATGCCAACAGCAAAAAACGTGGTCATGAGAATGACGGCAAAGTAGTCATCCGGGCTGCTTATAATCCTGATCTCAGGCACGGTGAATCTGCGGTAGATCCTTCGAAGACCTATGAGAAATGCCAAACCCATAAAAACCATAATGACGATGGACACAGCGGGAGTCATCAGCCATGGGGTCAACGGAATGAAGAAGGTGGAACCAATGGTCAGTGCCACTGCAATGTGAAAAATCATGAATTCGGCGTAAAAATACAGGTGATTTCTCGTGCTCTCCATCTCCCAGGGGCGAAGCACATTCGCCAAAGAATGAACAGCCCCTGCCACACGGTCCCCTTTTAGTTCCGCCTTCTCTGGGGGAAACGGTTTCTTAAGCAATTGGCGGATCTTGATGATGTACATGGTTGCCATGAAGGCCAGGCACACATACTGCACCGGCTCCTGCAAAATCCACATGGCTTGACTTACGTTATTGTCCATGACTGACGTGATCTCCTTTCGGCTATGGCCTTTATTTTCTCCCCACAATCAGGAGGTGTTTCAAGTATCTTGGATACGGAAGCCGCATGATGTACCAGTGTCTAAAAAGGGGGGGCTGTTAAGACAACCGAGACACTCATCAATTCTTGATAATTATCATGCTCCATAGCATTCCTATAGATACGATATTTGGATACAGTAAATAAGTCAAGAAATAATTGTCCCGCGCGACAATGTCCTTTACTGGATCAATAGTTTTAGAAGTATTTATTATTATTAAATTAGTAGTGTTTGTCAGATCAATGTACTCTCCCCAAATAACACCCCTCTGTGCTTGGAGAGACAATATGCTGGGAGAGGAAAGTACGCCCGCGCAGCCAAGGCGGGCTATACCATTCATAACGCGGAAGATAGAGAAGGAAGACGTATGCCTGGGCTGACCCATGGGTGCCCGTCAACAATTACCGGCACCCATTTCCCAGATAAGTGTCAATAATGACCAAGAATCCATGCCGGCCTAATGACCATGGCCGCTGCCGCTTGGGCCTGTTCCCTGATCCATT
>JAUPKT010000244.1 GCA_030837305.1 Thermodesulfobacteriota bacterium | reverse complement strand
CCCAGGTGGGTATCTCTTTGTTGGCCTTCATCGTATTGTATAGCCTCCTGGGGCTGGCTGCTTTTGTCCTGATGGTGAAACATGCAAAGCAAGGGCCTGAGCATGCCTAGGCACCCGTTTCTGCGCGATATGTGCATTCACGGTTTCGGTCTCGCACGCACAGCAGGATATACGGGAGAAGACGAATACTGCACGAAAAAGACACCACTCATGAACTTTATTGAAAATTATCGTCAAAGTTCAGAATGTCCTATCAAGTGAAAGGTGGTCAAAGACATGTTCGAAACCATTTGGTTCTTATTGTGGGGTATATTGTGGGCGATTTATTTCATGCTTGACGGCTTTGACCTGGGCCTGGGAACGCTCATGCCGTTTGTCTCCGAAAACGACACGGACAGAAGGGTCGTCTACAATGCAATGGGACCATTCTGGGACGGGAACGAAGTATGGCTCATTACCGCTGGGGGAGTCACGTTTGCCGCCTTCCCAACAGCGTATGCCGTAATGTTCAGCACACTCTATACACCCTTGCTTATCATCCTGTTCGCTCTCATCATCAGAGGGGTATCATTTGAGTTCAGAGGTGCAATCGATAGCGCCGCATGGAGAAGCCTCTGGGACACCTGCCTCTTCATAGGCAGTGTAGTGCCGGCATTGCTGTTCGGAGTGGCTTTTGCAAACATTTTCCAGGGTATTCCATTTGATGCGAAACATGTTTTCCAGGGAAACCTTTTCACTCTGCTCAATCCTTACGGCATTCTTGGCGGCGTTCTTTTCATGGCCCTCTTTCTCCTTCATGGGTGTTTATGGTTGGCCATTAAATCAGAAGGATCCCTTCTCAAGAGAGCCGGGTCTACGGCTGGAGCATTGTGGGTTGCTTTGCTCTTGGTCGCAGTTCTCTTTCTCGTTTTCACCTGGTTCGCCACGCCTCTTTACGCCAACTATCTGAACAATCCTATCCTTTTCATCATTCCTCTCCTGGCGGTCGTTGCTCTTCTGGTGACAAGGGTTTTCATTGGGAAAAGAGAATGGTGGAAGGCGTGGTTTGCGTCCTGCCTGACCATCGCCGCGGCAGTAATGTTTGGAGTCGTAGGGCTATACCCAAATCTGTATCCCTCAAGTCTTGATAAAGCTTACAGTCTCACCGCGTTTAGTGCAGCTTCAAGCCCACTGACACTGAAAATAATGCTCGTGGTTGCCCTTATTTTTGTTCCCGTCGTCATTGCGTATCAGGCATGGGCTTATCACACCTTCAAGGACAAGGTTACCGACGAAGTTCTCGCATCTGAGGAAGCGTACTAGCAAGCACTTCGAGGGAGCTTTCCCTGTGCATTTGCAAGAATATTTGTGAAAGGACTTAAGAATATGAAAGAACGTGTTGGAATTGTCACCATGAAAGGAAACCCTCTTACTCTCCTGGGAGAAGAACTGAAAGCAGGAGCCCCAGCTCCGGACTTCACGGTAGTGGCCAGCGATTTGACGCCGGTAAAATTTTCGTCCTTCAGGGGCAAGATCTGCGTCATATCGAGTGTACCTTCTTTGGATACTCCCGTGTGCGACACGTCCACGAGACGTTTTAACGAAGAAGCCGGACAGTTAGGCGAAAACGTGGTTGTTCTCACCGTAAGCATGGACTTGCCTTTCGCCCAGGCACGATGGTGCGGGGCAGCGGGAATAACCCACGTTCAGACTCTCTCAGACCACAGAGATGCTTCCTTTGGGCTCTCCTACGGGGTGCTCCTCAAGGACCTTCGTCTTCTGGCAAGGGCGGTCTTTGTCGTTGACCGCAACGGGATCTTGCGATATGTCCAAATCGTGGATGAAATCACCAACGAGCCGGATTACGAGTCAGTTCTCAAGGCTGTGAAGGAACTGGCATAACGCCGAGGCGGCATGACCCGGCCTTGCCTGACCATCTCCCTTTCGATTTTGTTGAATAGAGAACCCGGAGGATGAACCATGAACCAATGGAAAACTGCTGACGAAATACTTGATTTCGCCATCGGACAAGAAGAGCAAGCACACAAATTCTATACGGAATTGGCCGGCCGTATGGACAGACCATGGATGAGTAAGATTTTCTCGGATTTCGCCAAGGAAGAGTTGGGCCACAAGAAGAAACTTTTGGATGTGAAAGCAGGGAAACGCCTCGCGGCTTCGGAGAAGAAGGTCCTTGATCTCAAGATCGCAGATTATCTCGTGGACGTAGAGCCGGACGCAAATATGGATTACCAACAGGCCCTCGTCTTGGCGATGAAGAAGGAAAAGAAGGCTTTCAAAATGTATACCGACTTGGCTGCCTCGACTGATGATGAAGGCCTCGAACAAACGTTTCTTGCGCTGGCTCAGGAAGAAGCAAAGCATAAACTGCGATTCGAAATTGAGTATGACAGCTTCATCATGACAGAGAATTGATTCTCTGAGAATAGTCTCATTCTTGATTTCTGAATGATAAAACAATGACCAAGAAGAAAGTCATTCTGGCATCATCCGCCATCGCAGTGCTCGTGGTCGGTCTGGTCTGGATGCAGGGAGGATTTCACCGCAAGGTTCCGGGAGGCCGTATCGAAACCAAACAGTCCCCCGGTGAATCAGTCAAGACGGCTACGGTGGAGAAGGCCATTCTAAAGGGTGAAGTGACTGTTTCAGGTACCGTGGGTGCCAGAGATATAGCTCGGATTGCAAGCCGCATTAATGGTTATGTGATTGAAATTAAGGTGGATGCTGGTGATCGCGTCCGAGAGGGAGGACTCTTGCTGAAAATCGATACAAGAGAATTCAGCGAGAGGGAAGCCCAGGCAGCAGCTACCCTGGAGAGTGCTAAGGCCGATCTCCTAAAAGCCAAGAATGATTTCGAACGGTACAAAATCCTCTTTGAAAAAGAATCCGTCTCGAAAAAAGACTATGATGATGCGCTCGCCAAATACGACATGGCCGTCGCTTCGGAAACAAGGGCAAAGGCGGCTCTGGAAGAGGCGAAGACCATGTTGTCCTACGGCATCGTTACTGCGCCCTTTGACGGCATTGTCTCTGACAGAAATGTCAATGTGGGTGATTCCGCCGGTCCGGGGCGCAATCTCATAAGTGTTTACAGGCCCGAATCCGTTGAATTGGTAGCTTCTGCCGGAGAGCAGTACGCCCTCTTTCTCGTGGAAGGAACACCCGTCTCGGTGGACATACCCTCTCTTCGATCACAACAGGAGAGCACGGTGAGGGAAGTTGTGCCCCAACGTGACGAAAAAACACGCACTGTGATCATCAAAGCGCCTTTAAAGGACATTGAAGGCCTTGTACCAGGACTCTACGGTACCATGACCTTTCGTACGCAAGTCTCAGAATCTATCGCCGTTCCTCGTTCGGCCGTTCGGACAATCGGCCAATTGGAGGCCGTGAAGGTTCTTGAGGGAGATGACGTGAGGGTGCGTCACGTTAAGATGGGAAGATCTCTGGCCGATGACAAAGTTGAAATCATATCGGGGTTACAGCCCGGTGAAAAGGTGGTGCTAGAATGAGGGCAACAAGGACCCTTTTGGAGTCCGTTGCGAAGGCCGTTGAACTGATCGATCGCGTGGGCTCCAACAACAGTGAGCTGATGGCCACCAGGGCTATTCACATCAACATATTGGTGGAGAGCGTTCCCGGCACAACCGCGAAAATAATCAAGAAGGCATATAATGAGATAGGGGCCGAGGCAGCCATTAGTAGCAGTGCCTATTACGAGGAAGAAGGCGCGGTCACCGACATGGTGGTCATGGGCACAATATACCAACATCGCGAAGTGAGGCGAGTTCTCGCCGGCGATTCCTCCGTGATGCCTTGGATTGACGCGATCGCAGAGGTGGTGGAAGCTTCTCCTGAAGCCACCAAGGAGACTGACAGTACCCGAAGCAAATCAGCAAGACCAGTGGTTTACGGAGCTGGCTGGTGCCCCGATGCAAGAAGGTCACGCAAGTTCCTCGATGACCATGATATTGACTATCAATGGATAGACATTGATGAGACCTCCCAGGCAAAAGAAT
>JAUPKT010000243.1 GCA_030837305.1 Thermodesulfobacteriota bacterium | reverse complement strand
TTGAACTCGATATGATCTTCACGCTCGTTCTCGTCTTGACGGCCAGGATTGTTGAGAAACACACTATTCAGAGCGAACCGTGAGGTATCGCTACTCGAAGAGAGATCCGATGAAGACTGATATGCGAAAAAGTTCTACGACCCATATGATAGTATTCTGTTTTGTCACCCTCATACCTTTCTTGAGCAGCCCCTCTGTGACTGCAGGCAACCAAGATGGCACGGAGATCGTTGGTGTTGCGGGCATGACCGCAGGGCAGACGCCACAGGCTCCGGATTGGGGCCCACTCAAGAATTGGGAGACTGAGGTAATGGGCGTTAGGGTCAAGGGAAACGCCCAGAGGAGAAACAACGAAATCCGGGGGGTTCTGCACATTTATCCCCCGTTAAGCCACCGGTGGACGTATCATTGGAACGGCAGGATCGAAGGTGACAGCGTGGTGGCATCTCACACGGATGGACATGTCTTCAGGGGCTCCATTACTCCAGAAAAGACTGTCGTAGGAACACTTACGACTAAGGATGGGCACAAGATTCCATTGCAGGCCCCCCTACCCCAGAATCGCTGACATTTTCGGGCGCTCTCGTGAGAACAAAACGGCGCTGAATGCTGATCCGGAAATGTTCGAGGCCATTATGCGCATTCCCCTTGAGTCCGGTAGGGACTTATGCAACCAGGCTTACGGCGCATGGAGGTCTGTGACCAGTTCCTCTATCTGTTGCGTGAGATCCACGCCGTTTTCCAAGAGGTTCACGCCGGAAAAGATTTTCTTGTTCTTGATTGTGATTTTTCCAAGAGCCAGTTCCCGAATGGCCGATTTCAGAAGCGGCAGTTCTCTTGTTTCGCCATATTGACGAATCGCTCTGAACAGCCCATGGTTTTCTCTTACCTCTCGGGTTGACTCCTCAGTTATTTCACTATTCCAAGACTTCCAGAGGCTTTCCCAGCGAGGCCCTTGAATGGGGAAACGGCAGAAGGAAATCACAGGGCCTCTGTCCAGTTCTTTGGTGACAAGGTGGATCATGATGCCTTGCTCTTGAGATCGCTCTGAGATGAGCTGATGAATGACTTCTTGCCACGTGCCTCGAGGCCCCCAGGGCAGTGCCGGATGGATGTTGACGATCTCCATCTGCTCGAGTTCGGGAGTTCCGATGATCAGCATGTAACCTGCCATGACGACGATATCAACTTCCGGCAGGAGAGAAACCACTCGCATGAGTTCTTTTCCGTACTGGTCTCTCCATTCCTGGAGTGTGGGCGAAGCATCCGCAGCGGACTTGCTCTCTTGAAGGCCCCTTTTCCTCAAGTCCGGCATAAAACGAAGATGTGAAAATGTGGCTACTGGGATGTTGATGCTCGCAGCCAAGTCGAAAAATAGCTCCCGGTGACGATATTCTTCATTGAAAGGTCCATCTCCCGTTTCCCTGTGGCAAAATATCCACTCGATGGACGCGGGAATCTCATGAGACGTAATGTCCTGGTGGACCACTTCCAGGAGATTCCGAGCAGCCTCATCTCTTCCGGACGAGAACCAACCAATTCGAAACGGCACGTCCCTACTCCTTCTTATGGCGGCAAGAAATGATTACCTCAATCGCGGGTCGAGGGAATCCCTGATTCCCTCTCCTAAGAGATTGTATCCCATCACCGTGATGAGTATCGCTAGGCCAGGAAAGACAGACAGCCACCATGCGATCTCAATGTTGTCTTTTCCTTCGGTGAGCATATTTCCCCAGGAAGGATCCGGTGGTTGGACACCGATTCCAAGAAAAGACAGTCCTGACTCCACGAGAACCGCTGAGGCTATTCCCAAGGTGGCTGCCACAAGAATCGGGGCCATTGCATTGGGCAATATGTGCAGGAAAATAATTCGCACGTCCCCTGCTCCCTGACTTACAGCCGCGGTGACAAAATCTCTTTCTCGGATGCTGAGAAACTCCGCCCTCACAAGTCGTGTCACACCCATCCACGACGTCACGCCTATGACGATCATGATGTTCCAAATGCTGGGGCCTACAAATGCAATCACCGCCAAGATAAGGAAGAAAGATGGGAAACAAAGCATAATATCCACGAAGCGCATGATAATTCTGTCCGGCCAGCCGCTGTAATATCCTGAGACAGCCCCCAAGATTATGCCTATGAGTGAAGATATGCCCACGGCCACAAATCCGACACTCAGCGAAACACTGGCGCCGTGCAGAATCCGAGAGAGCACGTCGCGACCGAGAATGTCAGTGCCAAGGAGATGTTCGCGGGTCGGTGGAGCCAAGATGTTGGAAGTGTCTATGTCGTCGGGTGGATAAGGCGCAATGGTTCCGGCCAGCAGGGCAACAGCGAACAGCAATACGACAGCGCACAATCCTGCAACAGCAATGCGATTGCGGAGAAAGCGCCGTGTAAAATCTCCAGAGAACATCATTGCCGATATCCCAGAACTATAGACATGTTACGTCCACAAACGTTAATCCGAAACCCTTATTCGCGGATCGGCGACAGAATACATGACATCCGCCATGAGATTGCCCACCAACGTCAGCACCGCTCCGATGACCAGCACACCCATGATGGTAGGATAGTCTCTCATCATAACGGACTGGTAAAACAGTTGCCCCATGCCTGGAATGGCAAATATTGTCTCAAAGATAACACTCCCGCCGATGAGTCCCGGCACCGAAAGCCCGAGAATTGTGATTACGGGAAGCAAGGCATTCCGCATGGCGTGCTTAAAGATGACCGTGCGTTCATCAAGACCTTTTGCCCGAGCGGTGGTGATATAGTCCTGCCGGATGACCTCGAGCATGTTGGACCGCATATATCTACTCATGCCGGCCAACCCACCGAATGCGGACACAAATACGGGCAGAATCAAATGCCCCAGGACATCAAATACCCGCTCCAGGGAGGTGAGATGCGAATAATTCAGTGAGCGAATTCCAGAAATGGGCAGCCACTCGAGTTTCACTCCAAAAAGGATCATGAGGAGCAGAGCCAGCCAAAAACTCGGTATGGCAAATCCGAGGAACACAAACACAGTGGTTGCTCTGTCAAACAAGGAATCTTTTTTCACCGCGGACAAGACCCCGATGGGGATCGCAATGCTCAAGATGAGAGTCAGGGACAGAATATTGATGAGCAACGTGATGGGAATACGTTCCACTATCTTGTCGATGACGGGCCGATTGTCCGCAGCAAAAGATCTGCCGAAATCAAGCACCAACATGTTTTTGAGCCATTTACCGTATTGCACGTACCAGGGTTGGTCCAGGCCGTAGTGTGCTCTAATCCTGTTAATGGCCTCTTCATTCATGTTGGGATTCAAGTCGGTGAGGAGGCTCGTTGGATCTCCCGGCGCCATTTTCATCACAGCAAAGGAAATGATGGTAATGCCCAGAAGGACCGGAATCATGAGCAACAGTCTCTTTACTATGTAAAGCGTCATACTTCCTCAGGGCTCTATTGAATACTTTTGAAGGGATTTCGGCACAAACCATCTGATGAAGTCATAGCTGATACCGAGTGGGGCAGGCACTATGCCGTGGAGTCGTGATTGAATGATCGGGAGAGAGTCTTGCACGAACAAGAACGTGTAAGGCTGATCTTCCGCAATTATTTCTTGGAACTTGTCGTAATATTTCTTGCGCTCCTCCCTATTGTAGGTTGAAGCACCCAACTCTAAGAGTTGGTCAACCTCGGGATTCTTATACGATACAAAATTAAGTTCTCTCTCCCCGGTCTTCCGAGAATCCCAGATGTCGATTTGGTTGGGGTCGATACCGATTCCCCAGCCCAGTAGGCATGCCTCAAAATTTCTCTTATTAATAAAGTTTTTTATGAATGCGGCCCATTCAATGACACGGATGTTGACTTTCACGCCCACTTTCTTGAGATCTTTCTGGATTATGGTGGCCGCATTCTTCCTTACATCGTTTCCATGGTTGGTTATGATGGTGAATTCAAAAGGTTTGCCGTCTTTGTCCAGGACACCGTCTCCGTCCGTGTCCTTCCATCCCTCTTCCTCGAGCATCTGTTTCGCCTTGGCCGGATCATAGGGGAAGTTTCTCACATGAGGATTGTACCAATAGGTGTCGGGCTTGTACGGCGTATGTGCAACAGCCCCAAGGCCGAGTAGAACCCCTTGAACAATGCTTTCCCTGTTTATTGCCGTGGTAAGGGCTTGCCTTACTTTCTTGCTTTCGAAACGCCAGTCCGTAAGATTGTATCCCAGATACGTGTATCCAAAGGCCAGGTACTTAAATTTGTTGAAGTTCTTTTTGAACCAGGCTGTGTCTGTTTGTCTGGTGAACTGAAGGGGGGTCAGTCCCATTTGGTCCAACCTGCCTGCCTTTAATTCGAGGAACATGGTGGCAGGATCAGGGATGATTCGAGTCATGACCCTGTCCAGGTATGGGCGTCCCTCAAAATAGTCGTGGTAGCTGTCCAAGACAATCTTTTCTCCGGTCTTCCACTCCTTGAACTTGTATGGCCCCGTACCGATGGGGTTTCTTTGGAGCGGGCTCTGGGTGATGTCCGTTCCCTGGAGAAGATGACTCGGCAACATCCCCTGACCCCACGATGCAAGGGCAGGCGCCCATGGCCTGTCATAGAGGACCTCACAGGTGAGTGGGTCAAGCACTCTGAATTCCTTTACTTTCAGGAAATCCGTGGCATAAGCCGTCGGCGTCTTGGGATCCACATACACTTTGTACGTGTATTCCACGTCCTTGCTCGTGAATGGTGCACCGTCGTGCCATTTTATCCCTGGTCTGATGAAGAATCGGATCCTGAGATTATCTTCAGCGATCTCCCATCGTTCAGCCATGTCTCCCTGCAAGAGGATATTTTTGTCGTACTTAACGAGCCCATTGTATATCAAGCCGGTGATGTCAAAACTGCCAGAGTCGGAAGCCAATACGGGCAATAGGACTGACGCATCGCCAATGCTGCCCCTGACAATCATGTCGCCATAGGCCGGAGTCTCTGCGGCTGCCGAGGTCGTAGGCAGGCCTGTCGGAGGCCTCGTTCGATCAGGAGAACCCGTGTCGTCGGCTTTGACGGAACCCATGAGTAGAATGACAATCAGACAAGAGAGCACCAAACATTTTGCAAGAGTCATATTTTCATCCCTTTTAGACTGCGGCTGACTATAGTCAAAACACCGGCCTGGGGCAAGAGGAAGTTCATGATGAAACGTCTTGCGCACAGCAGTCTATCTTGATAAGTTTTTGAAAGGACGCGACGCCTGAGAGACACAGAGTTTACTCTTTTCAGATGACATGTCGCGAACCGACACACGCTCATTGTGACCCTTTTCGGAGGACAGAATAGTGGACGAGAGAGATCTGACACAGAAACAACGGGAATGGCTTGAAGCGTCAAAGAAGATAGGTCCCGGCCCCATGACAAAAACCGAGCGAACGCGGTTAGAGGAGCTTTATGCTGACATGGAGCCGCGTGAGCAGCAGGATCTTTATAGATTCATACAAGAGAAATATGGGAAAGAAAGCTCGGAGAAAGGTGTAGTTGAGGTTCAAGCAGACACCGGTGATCCCATCGAACGTATGCAAACCAGGATATGGCATCAGCCTTCAAATGCCCTGAAAAAAGCCTTGTCCACCGCTCCAAAAATTACACCACCCAAACAATAGTTCCCTCTATTTGGGGTGACGTCACCTTTATCATAGAACCCGGTCGTCTTCAGAGGCACCAAGGAGAACGATATGCTCGACATAAACTTAATTCGCAGCGATCCAGAACTCATTAAGCAAGGGATTCAGAAAAAGAGAATGAAGATGGACCTTGATGAGTTGCTGGACCTGGACAAAGATTTACGAAAGCTTAGATCGGAAGTTGAGAACCTGCGTTCCGAGAGAAATCGTCTCTCAAAGGATATCCCAAAGGCACAAGGCTCGGAGAGGGAAGAGCTTGTGAACCAGGTGAGAGGTGTTAAAGAAAATCTGGCGGCATTAGAACCTAACCTCCGCACCAAGGAAGACAATTTCGAGCGCCTGATGCTTTCCGTCCCGAACCCGCCACTTCCAGAGGTGCCCGATGGCGAATCGGACGATGACAACGTTGAAATCAGGCGATTCAAAGAGCCCACGAAATTCGATTTTCCCCCGAGGGATCACCTCGAACTGGCAGAGGCCTTGGACATCGTGGACATGCCCCGTGCATCCAAGTTTTCAGGTGCACGCATGTATGTATTGAAAAATGAGGGCGCAATGCTCGAATTCGCCCTTTTCAAATTTGCCTTGGATACGCTCACAGACAGGGGTTTTGCGCCTATGATTGTGCCGCAGTTGGTCCGAAGGGAGGCCATGATTGGGACGGGATTCTTTCCTTTAGGAGAGGAAGATACCTTTTTCGTGGAAAAAGACGATCTTTATCTTATTGGTACAGCCGAGGTGTCTTTAGTCTCGTACCACATGGATGAAATACTTCACCATAGTGAGCTTCCTAAAAGATATTGTGGTTATTCCACCTGCTTCCGGCGAGAGGCAGGATCCTACGGGAGAGATACTCGGGGTTTTTACCGACTGCACCAATTCAATAAAGTCGAACAGGTCACTATCTGCGCCAACGATCCGGAGATATCAAGGGAAGAGCATTTTCGCCTTCTCTCAAATGCGGAGTCGATCATGCAGGCCTTGGGATTGCCCTACCGAGTTGCCTTGGCCTGCGGGGCAGAGATCGGACAAGGCCAAGTTCTGAAGCATGAAATCGAGACGTGGATGCCCAGCAGAGACAAGTATTCAGAAACCCATTCATGCTCTACGTTGCATGAGTTTCAATCGAGACGATTGAAGATCCGCTGGCGAGGAAAGGACAACAAGACTCAATTTTGCCACACCTTGAACAATACGGCCATCGCATCACCCCGTATTTTGATACCGATTCTCGAGAATTTTCAGAACGAGGACGGGAGCGTCAGTATACCTGAGGTTCTCAGGCCTCTGATGAAAGGCATGGAGAGAATAGAACCCAAGAAGTCGTTTCGATGAACCTATTCTTCACAAAGGGCATGATTTCCGAGACTGATTTGGAGCGCCGTCCGTACATGTGTACGAATTGGGAACCTTCAACAGTTTGCTTGCCGGAACTCTGGAAATATGAATACTATAGATTCAGAGGAGGTCAATACAGTGACCACAGCCCCCGTCATAGATCCAGCCGCCTTAGACCCTGAGACAGAAGAGATCCTGGGCGATCCGGAGGTCCAGGCGTCTTTGGGAGCACTTGATGATCTCGAAGACAGAGAAGACCTTATCGACCACCTGAAAGCTATGAAGCGCTACAAGGAAGGAAAGGACAAAGGGACTCCCTGGGAAGAAGTTAAAGCAAGTCTGGGGCGATAGAATTGTACCGGCTCATGGTTTTGGACCCTGCACGGAAAGCCCTGCATACCTTACCCAAACATTACCAGAAACTTGTTATGGATAGGATTGAATCTTTGTTGGAAAACCCAAGGCCGCATGGATGCAAGAAACTGCAAGGACAAGAAGCTTTCAGAGTTCGTCAAGGTCCATACAGAATCCTGTATGCAATAGACGACTCCGCGCTCTTGGTCGTGGTCTCTAACATAAAACCTCGACGAGAAGCCTACCGGTAACTAGTCATCGCGCCACCTTCTCCCCCACACATCACGTACTCGGCTGCTGCGTTGTGCTCTTCTCATCATACCCGCACATCAGGCCGCCTGAATATACCGGTTCTCTATGGCGACTCTCGCAATCAACAGCGAGCAAGAAGGTGACTTTCTGTCGAGATGGAAAAGCAGAGGGAGTACTCCCCGTGTTCCATCGGCATTCCCGTTGACTGAATTACGGTTTTATAGATTGTAGAGTTCCTCGCCAAACAGTTTGATCCATTGAGCGCTCAGGGCATTGTGAGCAGCAACCGTGTCGCTTACCCCGAGCAGCAGGATGGTCCTGTCAACACTACCATACGACCCAATACAAGAATACACGTATTCAATATTGACACCCGCCAGTTTCAGGGGCTTGAGTATTGCGTTCAACCCGCCGGGATGGTGAGGCATTTCTGCCGCAATGATTTCATGAGTCGCAGTTTCGTAGCCCGCGCTTTGCATTATATTTTGTGCCCGGATGGGATCCGACGCGATAAAATTCATCAATCCGATCTTCCCGTCCGTTCTCACTGTGAGAGCGAGGATACTGATGGTATTTGCTCCGAGCAGTTCGCTCACTTCGGAAAGTGTTCCGGGCCTGTTTTCAAGCTTCACGCTGATTTCTTGAACTGTTTTCATTGTCTTATCAAAGCTCTTTCTCTACGATGCATGAAATATTTCATCAGCAACGAGTATTTATTTTGTTCGGGCTTGATTGGAAGCAAACTCTGAGCCCTTTGCGCAGGCCTTCTGATTCATTTCGATTATATTCTTCTTCTTGCCTTCCAACACGGTCTCGATCGCTTTGAAGATTGCTTCCTGGGAAACGATGCCGGTAACTTCGACGACAGCCCCGAGCATAACCATATTGAGGGAGCGATCGCTCCCAAGCTCGTGTGCCAAAGAGTTGGCAGGCACCAGCATGACCTGCATGTCATCTCGTGCGGGCCTCTGACTGATGAGATCACTGTTGAGGAACATGGTCCCACCTGTCTTAATCATGTTTTGGTATTTGACCATGGATGGGTAGTTCATGGCCACGACATATTCCGGCGACGAGGCCACGGGTGAGGCTATCTCCTCAGTGGACACAACTACCGTACAATTGGCCGTTCCCCCTCTGACCTCAGCCCCGTACGCAGGCAGGAACGTTACATGTTTTTCCTCATGGAGCCCAGCCCACGCGAGTACGTAGCCCATCATCAAGACACCTTGACCTCCGAAACCCGAAAAAACAGTTTTAAGCAACATCCTTGATCACCTTTGGTTCGAAGAATTTGGCCATCGTCTCGTTGACCCACTGAACAGATTGAGCCGGGGACATTTTCCAGTTTGTCGGGCAGGGGGACAGAATTTCGACCAACGAAAAACCGCGGTCATCCATCTGGGTTTGAAAAGCCTTCTTGATAGCTTTTCGCGTCTTCAGAATCCCCTTGGGATTTGAGACCAATGTTCTCTCTATATAGACGCTGCCGGCAGCCATGGCCAACATGGCACTCAAGTCAAGAGGATTGCCGTCTCTCAAGGGCAGCCGTCCGCCGGGCGACGTGGTTGTAACCTGCCCCAGAAGGGTCGTGGGCGCCATCTGGCCGCCGGTCATTCCGTAGACGGCGTTGTTCACAAAGATGGCAGTAATTCTCTCCCCCCTGTTGGCCGCATGAATGACCTCGGCAGTGCCGATTGCCGCAATATCTCCATCTCCCTGATAGGTGAATACCACTCTATCCGGAAGCACCCGTTTTATGCCGGTAGCCACGGCTGCCGCTCTGCCATGGGGGGCTTCGGCCATATCCACGTCAAAGTAATTGTAGGCCAAGACAGCACATCCGGCAGGCGGAACACCGATCGTCCGATCTTGAATGCCCAGTTCGTCAATGACTTCCGCGACAAGTCGGTGAATGATGCTGTGCCCACAGCCAGGGCAGTAATGGAAAAGATTATCCTTGAGTGACTTAGGCCTCGAAAAAATTTTTTTCACGTCATTCCTCTTGTAAAGACTTTTTGTCTTGTATCCAACGGTCACCCCAACATCCCTCTTGATCAGGACGGTCAAGAAGCCACGAGCGGGGTTTGAATATGTGTCTTTGGCGATCAAGGCCTCCGGTGCGGAGTAAAACCTAGGCCGCTGATTCCATCCTTTGATAGGTGCTGACAATAACCCTAGCCAATTCCTCCGGAGTGGAAACAACGCCACCGGGACGACCATAAAATGACACATCACAGCGTCCCTGAACCGCAAGTTGCACATCCTCAACCATCTGCCCTGTACTCATTTCAAACACCAAGATGTTCTTCACCTTTCGACTAAGGGCTGCCAGGGCTTTTGAGGGAAACGGCCAGAGGGTCTTTGGTCGGAAAAGCCCTACCTTGAGTCCGGACATCCTTGCACGAGCGACGCCACCTTTTGCTATTCTTGCGGCCGTACCGTATGCGGTTACAATCATGTCCGCATCGTCAATCATGTAGGCTTCCTGATCCGGGATTGCATCTGAAATGATTTCGTACTTTCTCATGAGCCGCCAGTTGAGTTCCTCCTCCATGGGTGGGTCGAGCCACAAGGATCGGACTATTCGGCTTGGTCTCCCCTTAGCTCCGTTCAAAATCCATTCCTTCTTGGGGAGATCAGCGGGATCAAGAGGTTCAGGAAAAATCACCGGTTCCATCATCTGGCCCATCATGCCGTCACCGAGAATCATAACAGGAGTTCGATATGCATCGGCCAGATCAAAGGCTTGGAGCGTCATGTCCGCTATTTCTTGCGCATATGCCGGTGCCAGCACGATGATCCGGTAGTCGCCGTGACCGCCACCTTTGGTTGCCTGAAAATAGTCGCCCTGAGCCGGAGCAATATTCCCAAGGCCAGGACCGCCTCGCATCATGTTCACAATCACGGCGGGCAGCTCCATACCGGCCAGATATGATATTCCTTCTTGTTTAAGGCTTATCCCAGGACTTGAGGACGATGTCATCACTCTCGCCCCAGCCACCGAAGCCCCTATCACCATGTTGATCGCAGCCAATTCGCTTTCAGCCTGGACAAAAACTGCTCCAGGGATCTTAGCAAATGCTGATGCCATATACTCCGGTAGCTCATTCTGAGGGGTTATGGGATATCCAAAATAGGTCCGACATCCGGCCCTGATCGCCGCCTCCCCCAGCACATGAGTTCCCCGCATGAGGACTTTGCCTGCCATGTGAACGTTCCTTCGTATAATCGTGAATTTTACTTACGTCGTCTCAGTTCTCTTTGGTGAGATGTGCCTTCAGACTGGACACGCGTTCCGACATCAAGGATGTCTTGCTCGTGCACTGTCCCAAAGGTGGGACTCGCCTGTCTCCTGTTATTTCTTTGAGTCCCTGTACACTTCAATTGCCACATCCGGGCACGTGATGGCACAAAGGCTGCAACCCGTACATTTTGTTTCCTCAGATTCGGAGACATCTTCTTCGAGGAATTGTGCGGGGTAATAACCCTTTGTGTTCAATTGATCAGATATTTCAATTTGTTTGAGAGGACAGAAGAGGATGCAGAGCCCGCAGCCTTTGCATCTCTCCTTATCTATGTGGATTCGTCCCTTCAATATGTTTCTCCTGTTTTCAATAGATTAACGTGGTAATATACCTAGACAAGACGCGCTTGTCAACAACATCGGTGCGTTTTGACGGTCCTCCCTGTGGCAAATCCTATCT
>JAUPKT010000242.1 GCA_030837305.1 Thermodesulfobacteriota bacterium | reverse complement strand
GTGAAGATCAAACCGTATTGACGAAAAAACCATTCCCTAATAACGGGATGCGGCAATCCTACTGAAAGTACAAGTATATTTAGCACATTGTCGCTAGTGAAGTCAAGGTTGCGCTGCTGATATGACCACGCTGCTCGTTCCAACGGGAATTGTCGATCCCAATATTTTACCCTGAGTACAGACGACTCGCATTCATTGAGCTTCTGGCTCCTTGGCCATCAACTAGCCCCAAAGGTGTACTGCTTTTGTAGGACACTTTTCTCTGCATTCCAGGCACGCAATGCATTCCTCGGGGTGCGTCATGAAGACTCCGGGCTCTCGAGGGCTTTGGTCTGTTTGCATCGGACAAATTCTTCCACACGAGGCACATTCCGTACAATGCTCATTCCGGCGAGGGAAAGTCAGGGACAATCTGTTGAAAACAGACAATACGGCACCGAGAGGGCAGAGTACTTTGCAGAAAAAACGGCGATGCCCCATTGCCAAGATAATTATGCCAAAAACGATGCCAAGCCGCACTGACAGAGACATGACGTCTGCGGTCCCGTTCATGACGGCCCACGGCACAGCCGATTGGATGGATCCCGCGGGACAGAGTCTGCAAAAATACAGGGGCGAGTCGGTTGAGAGAAAGACCGGCACGGCTACCACTAACCCCAAGAAAGTCCCATATTTTACGAACCTTAGCCAGCCGGGAATCCCAAATTTTATGTATGGAACTTTGTAAAGCAATTCCTGTAGCAGACCGAACGGGCAAACCCACCCGCAAAGAAATCTCCCTGCCACAAGTCCCGCCAAGGCCAACACGCCCACAACGCTCAATGGAACCATCCCGACTCCGGCGAATTGACCAATGACGCCTAGAGGGCAGGCAAAAACAGAGATAGGGCAGGAATGACAGTTAAGAACAGGGAAACATACAGTGTGCCAATTCAAGAAACCTATGTTGAGAAGTACTACAGCGGCAAGCTGAACCCTAATTCTTATTTTCTCCACGACAACTCCACTCGTTAGACGCGACCGCGTCGAGATTATATTCAGGTGGGGCAGGGCATACGGCCTTTTAACATTTTGAGATCAGGGTAATTCGACATTAACCGCCCATCCTTATACCGGCTAATCCCGTCAAAAGTCATTGCATTGACCATCTCCGGTTCGGTGAACCACTGGGACTGAACCTGGAACTCTTCCCCCTTATGCTCATAACCTGGGATCTTAATCGTGATCCCAATGTTCTTGAGCTTCTCAAATTTTTCGAGATTGTCATAAACCAGCACTTGCCTCATGAAACCACCATAAACGATGGATGCAACGCTCAGTGCCAAGAGCAGGATCCAAAGAATTTTGCGCATCATCCTGACAAGACCTCGCAAGGGCTTAACGAAATACAAGGGTTCACAAAATTGACATTGACCTGACATGGTAATCCGTGTCATGAAAAAGAGCAATGATCATGAAACGTCCAACACAAGTGTGATTATGGCAAAAGGGACTCTCTTCGTAATCTCGGCCCCATCCGGAGCTGGCAAAACTACGCTCATCAACGCTGTTCGTCCCTTGTTTCCCCATGTCCTTTACTCCGTCTCGTATACTACGCGACCTCCCCGTCCAGGAGAGATTGAAGGTACTAGCTATTTTTTTGTAAAGACCGATCAGTTTGAACGAATGATTAAGAGTGATGAATTCCTCGAATGGAAGAAAGTTCATGGGAACTATTACGGGACACCGCGCGGGCCTGTTACTCGGGCTCTTGCTGCTGGTCGAAAAATGATACTGGACATTGACGTACAAGGCGCCATGGAGGTATTTGCGCGTGTTCCGGGTGCCGTCGGCATTTTCATCACCGTTCCTGATTTGCACGTATTGGAGGATAGGCTCCGAAAACGAGGAACAGACTCCGAAGAAACGATCAGTTTGAGAATGGCAAACGCGACCATCGAAATTGAGGCTGCTGACAAGTTTGATTACACGGTGGTCAACAATGATCTTGCTCAGGCCGTAAAAGAGATGACGAAAATAATCGGTGAGGCATCGGGGTGTGAGAGTCCATCATAGATCGGGACAAATGCAACTGATAAATGACGAGACTTGAGCAACGTGATTCATTCAAACACCTCATCGGTGATCTAATGGGGCGAATGTCCCAACAGCACGTCAAACTCGTGCGTCTTGCTCTGCCGCATGATTCCGATCCGAATTCTTTCTCCCGGCTTTGAACCACCCAGAATTTTAGAGAGATGATCCGCGTCACGGACGGGGGTTCCTCCAACAGTGACAATGACGTCCCCTTTACGCAAGCCTCCCTGATACGCAGGGGCCGAGTCTAAGACTTCATCCACGACTGTGAGAGTTCCTTCTCCAACTCCAGAGAGTCTCGTACGCTCCTGAGTCCAATCCTCTACGTAGAGGCCCAGCCATCCCTTACCAGCGGCAGGAGACTCCGGCATCCGCGTCAACAATTCAAACACATGGTTTGAGGGTATGGAGAAACCTATGCCTTTTCCAGAGGCTATGATTGCGGTGTTAATGCCGATAACCTCCCCAGCCAAATTAAAAAGAGGTCCTCCGGAATTTCCCGGATTGATGGAAGCATCCGTCTGAATCAAATCGTCATCAGGCCCCAAGCCGACAAACCGACCCTTGCCGCTCACAATACCGACCGTCACTGTGCGTCCGAGACCAAATGGATTGCCGACGGCTAAGACCCATTCCCCCACCTGAACTTTCCCCGAATCTCCTATGTTCGCTTTCTTCAGTTCGTGGGGAGGCGTTATCTTGATCAATGCAAGATCAACCCGGGGATGCGTCGAAAGGACCTTCCCGGGCACGACCTTACCAGAGGACAAAGTGACCAATATTTTGCCTGCTCCCTCAACCACATGCCCATTAGTCACGATGAGACCCGACTCATCACAAATAAGGCCGCTGCCCAGCGTTTCAGACTGCGTGATCCCCCGCGGACGAATATGTCGATCAGGGGTTTCTTGTTGGGATTGCTTAATGCTCGAGTAAGAAGATGGTGTGGCTTCCGTGACGCTCCGCTCTATGGATATCGACACCACG
>JAUPKT010000241.1 GCA_030837305.1 Thermodesulfobacteriota bacterium | reverse complement strand
CTCCACCTCTGCCTCCTCTGTACTTGTTAAAGTTCAATAGGAAACTCGAGAGTTCGTCCTGATAGAGCAGGATTCCCTTCGCGTTTTCACACAGCAGTTGCAGCAGGGCCTCGATAGTTGGGTCGGTGGTGTATGTGCTTTCCGGTTTCGTTTGAGACTGCGGCTGAGGCGTTTTGGTTTTGGTGTTCTGGGCCTGATTAGCTGAATTGAACAATTGGTTTAGAATAAATTGGGCTTTATTCTCATTTTCTTGAGATCCTGAAATCCCTTGATTCTGGTCTGACTGTTTCTTTGCTTCGTCATTCTGCTTTTTCTGGTATTCATACACCGGCCTGAGAAGTATATCGAGTGTCGGCGTTTTCTTGTGCCCTGTTTCTCCGATGATGGCAAGCCACAAGTTGATTGGGGCAGTGTAGCCCTTTTTGCTTTCAACATAAGACACGGCGCTTCCTATGGCACTTGAGATCACAACAAGCGCAATTACACCGGTCATGTCCTGACTGACAGAAAGGGCATCTGCCAGGTCCCCTAAACATGCTTGCACCTGCTCCGGAAAGACCTCCCAAGGGAAAGGCGTGTCCGGGATCTTGTCTTTGAGGATCTCGAATTCGACGTTAGCGTCTTCAGGGTCCTCATCCTCCTGATTCGGTACCGCGATGGGTTGAAAGGGATTGGGAGTGGGCTTCAAGAGATGAATGGGGCTTGTCACCTTGCAATCCTGTCCGCAATTCCAAATTGACTTGAGATGCTCACAGGTGATTGGCCCGGGGTTTTTTATTATGGCATTTTGTATTTTCTTGTCTGTTTCATCAGAGTTGTATTTGTGATAGGGCTTGCTCAGATGGTGGATGAGTTCCGGACCTCCCCCTGTGGAGGCTAGAATACAAACCATCCTATGCCACTCCGTTTCACTTAGGGTGGCTGCATCTTCTTCGCAATGTTTTAGAAAGGTACATCGGTTGACCAGTTTAACCAGTTCCGGGTTCAATGTGTTTCCATCAGTTCCATTGGCCGCTTGCTTATGAGCGCCGCTTGCATTACCTGCTGTAAATATCATCAAATCATCCTCCTGAAAAGTCTCTCCGATCTGCTCAATCGTGACGATAGTTCCGTACTTATGATTGATTGTCCCGGGTATTCTCATGAGATGCTCAAGGGAGCTAACATTGTCAAAATGCCAGTTAAACTGGATCCCAAGGTTTGCTAGCCGGTTGTGCCAGGCAGTTGACAGAGCCTTTGCTTCCTTCCGATCCTTATCCGACGAGATGATGAGTGGGTTTTTAAAGACCCAAAACCCATGAAACCCTCCTCCAGTATCAAGGAGAACCGTCGGTTTCGGAAGGGAGTCATCAAGAAACTGGATGATCTCTTCCCTCGTTTGCGGAAAGGTCTCTCTTGGGCACTTGCTGTCCCGCATTGGGTTCCAGAGATCGAACTCAAACCAAAACCCCGGGATGGCAACGACACCCTTTTCGGCTCCACGCTGAGGATGAGACAGCTTGCCCCTCTGCAGACCCATGGCGACAAGAATGTTGTCACGGTCTTTCAAGACCTCGGCTGTGTGAGCTGCCGCTTCCAAATCGTTAGCCTTGAAAAAATGCGAACGGCTTTTGGCTTTCTCATGAATCACAAGATACCCCTCAGGAACATGCTCCCTTTTCCATAGTGTCTGGAAAAAGACCAAGATGTCCGGATTGGGTGGTTTAGTCTGGTGAAATTTGAATGGTAATGTCATAATGTTCTCCTGTTTTATTAATTGGCCAAAAAGATGTAACAATGTTTTAATATGGTCGACCTTCTGCCTGTTCATAAAGGTAGCAAAGGCTGCGCTGGTGCAGCCGGTCGATCCTGATGTCCCTAACTGGGTAAGGTTATGTGCCCATAGTCTTTCTCCTTTTCTCTTGTCGTTGAGTTGGGAGCTGATTCAAACGGCAGCTGGTGAGGGGCAAAGCTCTCTCACGTGAAACGGTGGGGCCTTTTCGGCTTGCTTCTCAAAACGCATGTGCAATGCTTGAGGTCCCGAGCGTAGTCGCCTGAGTCCCCGCGCACGGTAAAGCGAATCTGTTTTGGTTATATTATTTCTATATTATTTTAGAAGGTTTGGTTTTACCTTGATTAAACCACGATCAGTTTCGCATGCAAGGTCTTGGAGGAGAGCGTGTTGTTGGACAGCGAATTGCACATGCACAGCTCAAGAGGTGAAACCTCTAACGTGAAGGGCTTTCCCCATTCGCAGCAACGATTATTGCGAACGATCAGTGTTCGGCTCATGTCAGTATTTTTGGAAAACCGATTTGATCAATCATTTGAAGGATTTTAATCTTCAAAGTTTCTAAGTCTCTCCTGGTCAAGTACCACCGGCTCAGATCGAGGATGATCTTCAAATTGGTCTCGATGGAACTGACCAGGCTGGGCGTGAACAACTGGGGATGCTTTGCAGCGAGATCTTTAAAGACATGGCGGACGCGGTTGGCGAAATGAACTCCGTTTTTGAAATCGATGATCAAGTCGACGAGGTCGTACTCATCAATCACGTTTTCGAAAAAACGGTTGAGCATTACATTACTGTGGACATTCAGGGCATCGAATGCACGCGCGTCATTCACCCGTCGCCTGCGCCTCAGGTTGTAGATATCTTCCTTCAGCGGCTCCAACAGCTCCTCCGGATAAACCAATTGCAGAACTTTATCTGGCACATCCGGAATACCGGGATAGAACACCAAGCTGTCCGCCCATGAGTAGATCTCCATGCTGCGCATGTTCCTCTGAATCCCAAGGGTATGGGCGATAGAATCATAGGTGAGCGATACCTTGTGATGTCTTCCCAAATATCTCCTGAACAGCCTCTCCAGAATCGCAATGGTGAAGCGATCGGATCTCACGTTGATCCCCAGGAAATGAAGACGGAATTCGTTCGAAGGATCAGGTCCCGACAGGAAATCAAAGAGGCACTTGAAGGCGTTGGGGGTAAAAGGGGAAAACTCGATCCCTGTGATCTTTCGAAGACTGACCATCCCACCCAGCGCGCGATGGCGGAAATAGCGGTTCAAATCGAGTTCTGCGCTGATACGCTCCCAGATTTCGTGGTGCTCCCTGGTTTTGAACTGCACCACCAGATAGGCCTTCTCTCTGAGCTCCGGGTATCGGTCCATGTTTTCCCGGGTTGTTGCAAGGGACCGCAGATTGTGGTGATACACCTGATCGACCCGGTTGAAACCAGGGTTGTCCAAAATCAAGGGGATATCGAGGGTCATAATATAGTCATAGGCTCCACGGGCTTTCGCCTGATACTCGTGATATAGGTCCGTAGTCTTTAGGATGTCCCTCTCTGCTACATCCCCCACGATAATCGAATAGCCGCCCGAGTCTATGAGAAGCCTCTTTTCGTGTGGTAACAGATACCTGAGCCGGAAGTCATCGATTTTGTGGGTTACGCCTATGAGTGTGTCCATGCCGGACCGGGTTTGCTTGAGGCCACCGATAAGGCTGAATAGACATGTTCTAACTTGCCCTATCGTGGCTCCAAGGTAGTCCGGCGTGCCTGGTGTCGGTTTGCCTATGCTCTCAACGTGAACATATTCCATTTTTCACCTCGGCGGCTGCATATAATAATGTAACTAATTGAATTTCTGTGATTTTCCATCTTTTTTAATGCATATTTAGCGCATATCCTTGCATATGCCTGCATACGGTTCAGGGGATTGAGGCGTTAGATTTTGTTCGGGAGACCCCATTTCGCGAGGACTCTACGCCCTGCCTCGGTCAATATGGTTTTCCCACGGTCGTCTTTGGCGATTAGGGATTTATTCAAGGCTTCGTCCTGCCAACGGCTGACCGTACTCTGGTTCACCCCAAGCTCCTTTGCGATTTCGACCTGTTTGCGGCTGTTCGCCGAAAGCGCCAAAAGCCGTGCCTTCTGGTATCCCTCAACAGCCGTTTCCTCGAACCGGAGAGCGCCATTTTCCTCCTCTACGAGCTCAAGATGGAAGGTGTCCGTCTTTCCCATGGGAAGGTTTCTTGCCTTCTCGAAGCCGACCTGGATAATCAGACTCGGCTTGAATTGGCTTAGAACCTGGGCCGTTAGGACAGTGTCGATCTGTCCCGAGGGGATGGGGATTCCAACCTGGCCTCTGGAATCCACATTTATAAGGCACAGCGACAGATTCCGGCATTTGCCAAGCAGCCTCATAACCTGTTTGTGATCAACCCTTTCTGAAAAACAAGGCATTACGCCATCCAGGATCAGAACCCGGTACTCGGCGGACCAGTTGTCGAAGAACTCCCCTTGATCTACAGCATTGAGCAAATCCGGGAGCCCATGGCTGCAGACTTCCGGCGAAACAATTTTTATGCGTTGTCTGGCCGTCGTGCTGGTCAGGCTGGTGATCCT
>JAUPKT010000240.1 GCA_030837305.1 Thermodesulfobacteriota bacterium | reverse complement strand
CTTGGAGAGAGTGCCGTGGCTCTCTTGACACCCGACTCCCAGGAAATTAGTAGGGACTCCACTGAACAAACGGCCCGCGATGATCACAGCCGGGATGAATGGTCCGATCAGCCGACTCTGTTCGATGAGGAAAGCCACGCGATAGAGATGCAATCGCAGCTTCGGGGTGAATGTCCATCCCGAGGTATCGTTGTGACCCGTCAAGGCAAGGGATTTCGCTTCGAATACGAACATCTCAGTGAACCGTCAAAGCGTATGGGACGCAGGTTGGCCACCCTCAAACCTGGTGATCAAATTTTCGCAGTGTTTCCCGAAAAAGGGTCTCTGCTAGTTGTGGCGGCAGACTCAGGCTATGTGGTCACATTCGGCGTGGATCAAGTACCGGTTGTCACGGGGGCAGCCCAAGGAGTGCAGCTAATCAAATTAAAGAAAGATGCCTCAGTCATCGCGGCCCTCTCGGTTAAAGACGGTGACTACGTGAGGATCAACACGGGTGATTCGGAATATCAAGACTTGCCGGTGGCTGAATTGCCAGTGCTGAACCGGGCGGCTCGAGGAAGGAAAATGGCTCCGGATATAAGAGCCATGGAAATTTTGGCCGGCAAGACAGACGTATAGACACATTAACTTTTCAAGAACGGGGTCTTGTGAGATGACAGCTTCCTACACAGTAAAAGACATCCAGGTACTCAAGGGGCTTGAGGCTGTTCGAAAAAGGCCTGGTATGTACATCGGAAATACCGGTCTTGAAGGACTCCATCAACTCGTGTGGGAAATTGTCGACAATTGCGTGGACGAGGCCCTGAACGGACACTGCAATCTCATAGAAGTGACCATGCTTCCCGAGGGCGGCATTTCGGTAAAGGATAACGGCAGAGGCATTCCCACGGAGAGACATCCCGCAACCGGGAAAAACACAGTGGAGACGATTTTTTGCAATCTGCATGCTGGGGGAAAATTTGATGACGACGTGTATAAAGTCGCAGGTGGGTTGCATGGAGTAGGCGCTTCGGTAGTGAATGCACTCAGTGAGTCTATGATCGTAGTGATAGAAAGGGATGGTTATCGTTACACTCAAGAATTTGCACGGGGGAAACCGAAAGGCGGTCTCAAGAAAGACGGCGAGACGCAAGACACGGGGACCACAGTTGTGTTTCGACCAGATTCCATTGTGTTCGGACAAACGACCTTCTCCTCCGAGTTGGTGCGGGACAGGCTGAGAACAAAAGCCTTCTTAATAGCGGGTTTATGCATCAGATTCCGTGATGAACTTCGATCGTTGGACGAGACGTTCTGTTTCCCGGCCGGCATACAGGATTTCTTGGAACACGCTCTCAGAGATAGGCAAGCCTTGGACACCCAACCAATTTACGTACGGCATGAAAACGAAATTCGGTTGGAAGTGGCCATGACTTGGACCGGAGATACATCCACTCGCATACTATCCTTTGTGAATTCAATACCAACACCGGGCGGAGGGACCCACGACACGGCATTTCGCAACGGCGTCCATCGAGCACTCAAAGCATATTTGGAGAAGAGAAACGGCCTTCCCAAGGGGGTCAAAGGGATCTCGGGCGAGGACGTGAGGGAAGGTCTGGTGGCCATTGTATCGGTTTTCCTCCACGGCAACCTGGAGTTTCAGGGTCAAACCAAGGATCGCCTCAATAGCTCTGCTGCCGGGCAGGTGGAACCGATTCTCAGGAATGCTCTTGAAAACTGGCTTCATCAAAATCCTGTTCAGGCCGGGGTTGTGACCAACAGAATCCTGTTGGCCGCGCAGGCTCGACTGGCAGCACGCACAGCCCGGGAGGAGGTCTCGAGGAAATCGGCGACACGCAGACTGACCTTGCCGGGAAAACTCGCAGACTGTTCCCTATCCTCACGAGATGCCACGGAGCTTTTCATTGTGGAAGGCGACAGCGCCGGGGGATCCTCGAAACAAGCGCGTGACCGCAGGTTTCAGGCGGTGTTGCCCATAAGGGGCAAAATTTTGAATGTGGAGCAGGCTTCGGGAGACAAGTTGAAGAACAACAGGGAAATTCAAAGCCTTGTTCAGAGTATGGGAACGGGAATGGGGCATGGCTTTGATTATTCTCGACTCCGATACGGGAAAGTCATCATCAACACGGACGCGGATGTGGATGGTCATCACATTTCTACTTTGCTTCTGACTTTCTTCTATCGACATCTGCCTGAACTGGTGCGCCGAGGACACATATTTCTTGCTCTGCCCCCGCTCTATCGCATCAGCGTTGGCGCTGGGAAAAAAATGAAGATCCATTATGTTTTTTCAGACGCGGAGAAAGAAAAGCTTCTCCAATCAAGAAGTGGAAAAGATGTTGATATTCAGCGGTTCAAAGGTCTCGGGGAGATGGATGCAGCTACCCTGAAGGCCACCACCATGGACCCGACCACACGAACGATTCTCAAAGTGGGCGTTCATGACGAATATCAAACCGATGACCTCGTTGATACACTTATGGGTAAAGACGTCCGCAAGCGTTTCATCTTTATCAAGGAGCACGCGCAGGAGATACAGAACCTCGACGTTTGAACCTGAAATTGCAGAGAACCTCTGTCGAACGGGAAGGACGGTGAGGGTAAAGGATCTTGCTCTTCGCATTAAGATACGGAGAAGAATGATTGCCGCGGATATCGAAGGATCTCCGTGACGTTCGTAGCCGGATCAGTTTTTGGAATTGGCCTTGACCGGGTCTTTCTCGAGAGACTCCAAGACGGATTCCATTAATCGTTTTGTGGGGCTGTTCTTTTCGGTGTTCAAAGCCTCACGAAGTATCGGCACAACTTTACCGGCGTTTTCTGGGCCGACATTCCTCATCGCGTTGATTGCTGCGGTCCTGATGCGAGAATCCCCATCCCTCACATTTCTTGCCAACACGGCAATGACATCATCCGACACGGGCCGAAAGACCACCAAGGCCGTCAGAGCAGCACTTCTCACCCGCACGTCCGGATCTTGTGTCAACCCAATCAAATCAGGAAT
>JAUPKT010000239.1 GCA_030837305.1 Thermodesulfobacteriota bacterium | reverse complement strand
TTTGATATCGGAACCCCGGAAAGCTATGATCAATTTAGAAGCTATTACCGGGTACAGAACGGCATAGCCTGATTCCGTCATCCTGGGAAAGCAAGCCGGGACGCGCAGTCCCGGCCGATAAAACCACTACAATCTCTCAGCTACAAGTTCAGCTAGGTCGATAACCCTTAGGTCACCGGCTTTTCCCATGACATTGCATGAATCCTCCAGCATGGTGACGCAGTAGGGGCAACAGGTAACCATTGTCTTTGCCCCAGCGTCCAGGGCCTCGGAAATACGTAACTCTGCAAAACGCTCGCCGGCTTTGGTTTCCATCCAAACCCGTCCACCGCCTCCGCCGCAACAAACGCTGTTCTTTGCATTTCTCGAAAGCTCCCGTACTTCCCCCATGGCAGCCATGAGCGAGCGGGGCTGTTCATAAATATTATTGTGCCGCCCTAGATAACAAGGATCATGCAGTGCTACAGGACCGGCGCTGTTTGGAGAGAGCTTGAGTCGTCCGTCTTGCACCGCCTCAGACAACACTTCGGTATAGTGATATACCTCCCATTCGCCTCCCAATTCAGGATATTCGTTCTTGAACGTATAAAGACAATGGGGCGAAGTCACGATAATCTTCTTAACGCCTTTGCCATTGAAAAGTGCAACGTTGGATTGAGCCAATTTCTGGAAAAGCTGTTCATCACCGATCTTTCGTATCGATTCCCCGCAGCAGCTCTCTTCAACACCGATGATTCCGAAGCTGATACCTGCCGCTTTGAGTGCAGCCGCCACTGATCGTGCTATTTTCTGACTTCTCATGTCAAAGCAACTGGTGCAGCATACAAACAGAAAATATTCCGTGTTTTCCGAGAACTCCGGGACCTCAATATCTTTGGCCCATTCTATCCTCTTTGAACGGTCCCCGGACCATGGATTTCCCTGGGAATGTAGGCTACCGGCGATTGGTTTCAGTCTCGGCGGAATCGTTCCCACCTCTGCCAACATGCTCCTCATGCCCCGCACGTTGCCAATGATATCCACGCCCCGGGGACACCTGTCTACGCATGCTCTGCAGGTCGTGCAGGCAAACAAACAGTTTTCGGATTCAAATCCCTCAAGTCCAAGCTGCCCCATGCGCTGGACCATCCGTATGTTGAATTGCTCCGATGCTTCGCCGGGAACGAGCCGCCACGGGCATGTCCCTGTACACAACCCGCATTGCATGCACCAATACAGGGTCTCAGCGCCCGAAGCAACGATAGCATCACTCACTTCCAGAAAAGGTATTCTTGGCTCCATGGCTTTTCCTTTGTTCAATCAAATGTTTAGTATCGGAGTAGCCTGTGCGGCCTGCCGTAGGCTAATGTTCCGGTCACCCGAAAACTGCACTCACGCAGGCCTATGCATCCTCCTGCGGGACCGTTGTCCGGCCCGTCGACTTGGGTAGATCACTAGAATCCCTTGTACGGATTAGGGCCTAGCTCCTCCAACTTTGCGGTGAACTCCTCCAGAATAACTGGGATTCTGTAGTAATCATCGATGGAGATTTGTTCGAATCTGATTCTATCGGATTCGAGAACCAATCTGTCGAGAGTTTCCTTGATCTTTTCCATTCTCGTGTTGGCAAGTTCACTCCCCTTTATGAAATGGCATTGGTAATCATCTCCATGCTTACAGCCGAAGAGTACGATACCATCAATGCCTTTTGACAGGGCGTCCGCTATCCAGACCAGGTTGATGGAACCGAGACATCGCAAAGGTATGAACCTAACCCACGGCGGATAGTGAAGTTTGTGGATCCCTACCATATCCAAGGCGGGGAACGCATCGTTCTCACAGATGAGACCGACTATTCTGGGTTTCTCATCATATTCCTCCGGAACAACGATGGATTTTATCATGGAACCTATCATGTCTACCGAGTAGTTGTTAAAAGAGATAATACGCTCCGGACAGGAACCCATGCAGATGGCGCAGCGTCTGCACCTGGTAGGATGCGGCAACGGCGTGCCCTTTACATCCTCGTTGTACATGCCGAATGGGCATTCCTCTGTGCACCTCTTGCATTGTGTGCACCGTTGAATGAACAGATCAGGATACGACACGTCGCCTGCCCGTGGATGGACAGCCTTACCCTGAGACGTCAACTCCACACACTGGATTGCCTTGAGCGCAGCCCCTGTGCCGTCGTTGCCAGATCTCGTGGCCGTCATGGGCTGACGCACGCAACCGGCCGCATAAATGCCGGTCCGTCGAGTTTCATAAGGGAAACACACGAAGTGAGAATCGGGAAAGCCGTATTTCAATTCGGGTAACGCAGGTCCCTGTCTGTATTCCAAGTTGAGAATAGGATCGTCAAGCACCGCCGGCTGCATGCCCGTGGCCAACACCACAAGATCCACTTCCACCATGACAGGCTCGCCCAGGAGTTCATCCGTCGCCTCAATGCATAACTTACGCTCTGATCCCTCTGATATTGTAATCTTGGCGGTGTCCGTTTTCACGAACACTACACCATCCTTTTGCACCTTCTTATAAAACTCTTCGTGCTGCTCCGGAGTTCTCATGTCCTTATAAAAAACAAACACCTTGCTTTCCGCGTCCTGTTCTTTCAGGTAAACAGCCTGCTTCAAAGATACCCTGCAGCAAACTGCACTGCAGTAGGGAAGGTGATTAGCGTCTCGGGAGCCTGCACATTGGATGAAGGCAGTGACAGCGGGTGTTGATCCATCCGAAGGACACGTAATCTTACCGGATTTTGCCATCTCCTCCATCTGAACATTCGTGATGATATCCGGTAGTTTACCATACGAGAGATGCTCAAGTTTGGCCGCATCATACGGCTTCCAACCGGCCGCCAAGACAATGGAACCCACCTTAAAAGTCCCTGCCCCATTGTTTGTGGTGACATCAAACATGCCCGGGGCTCCGGATATCTTGTCAATTACCGTACTCGTGAAAACCTTTATGCTCGAATTGGATGATACTGAATCGATCAGTCCCTGAATCGAGATGTCCTCAACATCCTGATACGGCGGCTTGCTGGGGGTGTTCTTGTACCATTTAGCCATATAACCACCTAGTTGCGGCTCCTTTTCCAGGAGCATAACTTGGTAGCCTGCCTCTGCCGCATCTAACGCGGCCTGCATACCTGAAATGCCGCCTCCTATAACAAGGATGGCCTTCTCCGTGCCTTCGAGATACGGAGAGGGCAACGTCGTCTTCTCGACGCGAGTTAACGCCATTCTGAGGTAGTCCTCAGCCATCATCTGAGTATCCTCAGCCCCGGCAGGCTGACACCATGCAACGTGCTCCCTAAAATTGAGGCGCTCTAAGATTGTACTCATGGGATCAAAATAGAATTCATCCGTCTTGACCCGTCCTGAGCATGCTGCAGCGACGACGCAATTGACTTCACCGGCGTTGACATCATTCCTCATCAGCAAAGTGCCCTCAGGCCCGCACAAATGGGGATGAATCTCACATTTTGCGATAGAAGACTCCTCCGCTACGGATTTCACAGCCTCGAGATCGAGAGAATCTCCAATGCCGCAACCTGAGCAAAGGTAAATACCAATTTTTTGATCCATCGAACTACCTCCCCACCGTGTGCTGAATAGCTTTTAAGGCTGCAGCCGTCGCGTCCTGAAGCGAAGCAGCCACCTCCATGGGGGCTTTCACGCAACCGGCTGGAATAATCCCGGAAATCCCGGGGGACGTCACAAAGCCAAAATCATCGTACTCCATGTCAATGTTCGGTTTTGTCATGGCAGTACCGGGGACCATACCCACGGCCAATACCGCCAAGTCGACCACTTGTCTCACCTTGCCGGTATTGCCCACATCTTCACCCTCAATCAATAGTCCCCCGGATTCTTTATCCACCGATATCCGCGCAATCTTACTTTTCGTGAGAACGATGTTGCTATCCTCCTGGACCCGTGTGTAGAAATCTTCGTACTTTCCCATGGCCCGCACGTCTATGTAATAAATATGCGCCGTGCCCTCGGGAACCCTTTCTCTCACATAGAGTGCCTGCTTCAGGGATGCCAGGCAGCATACCCCGGAGCAATACGCGAGGTGATTCTCATCTCGAGACCCGGCACACTGTATGAATGCAACCGAATTCACCTCTTTGCCGTCGGAGGGACGAAGCAATTTCCCTTTCGTAGGCCCATTGTGTGAGGCAAGCCGCTCAAACATAAGGCTTGTTATAACATCGGGAATCTTACCGAAACCAAGATAATCAACTTGGGCAACATCGTATGGATCCCAGCCGGACGCCCAAACCACTGCTGCAACTTTCAAGTTCAGCGTCACGGGTTTCATGTCAAGGTCTATGGCTCCATACGAACAGGCATCACGACACGCAACGGCTTCGGGTGTCCCTATGATCTCCGGCGCCAATACATACTTGAAGGGAAATGCCATTGCCTGTGGAAGATAGGCGGCCTTTATCGTGTCCATGCCAAAGTTCACCGGATTAGGTATCTCGGTCTCACACACCTCAGCACACTTGCCGCATGCAGTGCAATTGTCGTTCACATAGCGCGGCTTAACCACCACCGTCACGTCATAATTTCCCGGTCCTCCGGTGATTGAGTCGACATTGGCAAGGGTGTGATACCGTATGTTTGGGTTCTGTTTGATCCTTCGAAAATTTATCTCCAACCCACAAAATGGCGGACACAACTTGGGGAAATATTGATTCAAGCCTGCTACTCGCCCGCCAAGAAAGGGTTTTTGTTCTATGAGGATCACCTCTGCGCCTGCTTCGGCGGCTTCGACGGCCACGGTCATTCCGCTGATTCCGCCTCCCACCACCAAAATCTTCTGTGTTTCATCCACCATGGATTACCTCCAATCCAGTTTCAATCTACTGCAACCGTTGTGCGACAACTGTAACAAGCCACACGCCCAACGCTATCTGAGTTCAGGTCAGTGTTTTCACGAGGAACCGGAGACCAAGAATTTGGGCCCGAAAAAAACATGAAAGCATACATTAAGGGGCCACAGAATTACCTTTCTGAAAGGTCAAGAGTCTCGGCGTCTCAAAGAACACATTTCTCACATTCTCATTGTAATTCTTTGCAATGTCTAAGAAATTTCTCAGGAGTCTTGCTCCCGCACTCTTGCTCCCGAGAGAAGACTCCGGATGACCCTGAATGCCATACACCGGTCGATGGCGATGTCGGATAATCTGGTGAGGACTCATCTTATCCCATGCCAGCAATACAAAATCCGGCGGCAGAGTCTTTACCTCGTCGTAGTGACTCTCCACCATGCGAAACTCTTCATCTATTCCTTCGAAGATAGGATCCTGAGTTGTTTGACTCAAGACCACACTCCCGCTCTGACGATCTCGACTGTACGGCATGCAGTCATCTTCTCCGCCCCTGATAGGACCAACCTTTCCGCCAAACGCCAACGACAAAGCCTGATGGCCTCCGCATACACCCAATACGGGGACATGAAAGTCCTCAGCGGCCACGAGTAAGGTCCACAAGAAATTTTGTAGATCCACGGCTCTCTGACCGGTGTAACGGCACCACGGCGTCCCCTGGGGACTGAGAACAATGAACTCAGGATGCAACCGGGCAATAAGATCGACATTAATCTCGCTGAAATGGTAAATAAGACCCTGTGGATTGCCCGAAAAATCCTTAATGACTGAATAAAGCCGCCTGCATCCTCCAGCGCATCCTTCGGGCGTGAGTCCGACCATGATCCAGGGCTGACGCTTTGAAACGCCAATTTTCCCTGGGACCGAATCAGCGGCATGGACCTGAATAACCGCAAAAAACCACACCGTACAAATAATCCAGCAAAACGCGACCCTCACAGCGCGTCCCAGATGAAAGGTTCTCATAAGGGTATCTCTTTAGACTTTTTTCAAGGAATACTTGTTTATATACCTTATGGGAACCCGTGCGCAACCACAAACTGCCTATGAAACGATTTTTGACACCCGCTCTTTCTCGCTATAAATACAACCACAATACTTCTGTCTATAAAGGCCGGACGAGCGATAGCGTTTCACACCCTCATTCCACCTGGGCCTCCAATCCCGATAGACGAAGGGTATCCCTAATTGAGCCGATAAGGAGTCACAGACTTCTTTCAGCAAATCGTGTTTCTGGAACCGACTGTAAAAAAGCGTGGTCGAAAATGCGTCAAGACCCTTTTCCAGGGCAGTCGTTGCTGTCCTCTTCATCCTCAGATGAAAACACACCAGGCAGCGCTGGTCTTCTCGAAACGCCACTTGACGAAACCATTCTTCCATCTCCTCTGATTGAGGTCCCAAGATGAGCCTCACATTCTCGGAGAGAACGTAGGAGTCCAGAGCATCTTTTCTTCGCATAAACTCGGAATACGGATGTATGTTTGGATTGTGGAAGAACGACGTGACGTCGTGCCCTTCGGCACGAAGGTCATCCAAGGGTACCACTAGGCATGGCGCACAACATGTGTGAAGCAATATTCTCATGAAAACAGTTGTCTCCACTGTAAGGTCGTGTTAAGCATTGAATTAAAGCTATGGTTATGGCATCGAACAATTAATCGTGATGTGAGTCGCTCATGAAGATCAAAGGAACAATACTATCGCTCACCTTGCTTATGGTAAGCTGGTTGCCCTCGCCTGCATTTTCTGCCGAAGACAAAACAGTCTATCTGAACGCATTCACTGAGACTTCAACCGCATACCTCAACGATGCCTTCTTG
>JAUPKT010000238.1 GCA_030837305.1 Thermodesulfobacteriota bacterium | reverse complement strand
CGCATGTCGGTCTTAAGAGTATTCACTCGGCATATCAGGGGAGCGGGCCGGTTGTTGACCAACAAGGTTCGCTCCGTATCTTCTACGCCAAAATCCTTTAACCAACGCTCCACCAGCCACTGGGGATGGGAGTAATAGGTGGCCAGAGACCCAGCATCTTTTTCAGGAGTTCGATCATGTATGTGCTGGGATGCCGGCACCGCGCGTAGCGTAGCGTTGACAAAAGAAGCTATTCGCGATCCAAATTGCCGACGCGCCTGGCGCACCGCATCATCGACGATGGCGTAATGAGGAATTCTTGATAACAATATGATTTGATAGACGGCAATACGAAAAATCTGCCTGATCAAGGGTTTCAATTTTTTCCGGGGGTTTTCAAGATGAAGGTCTATGAGCAGATCCAGACGGGTTTTCCACCTCAGTACACCGTAAACCAGCTCAGTGGTTAAGGCACGGTCTTTGGGTGAGAGGTTGGACGTGCTCAGCTTCTTATGAAGCTCGTCCTCGGCGAAACCTCCGCTTTCAACCTGTGTCAAGACATCCAGCGCAGCACTCCGGGACAGAGAAACGTGCACCATGGGTTTCGATGAGTGACGACGCCGGCTTAACTCAGTTTTCAAGTGGAGACTGCACCTATCCTCATTCGGAAAAGCGGTGTCCAGGACGATTACTATTGCTAATTTTATTGGCGAGCCGGGCAGCACAAGACTACCCGACTCAAAAAAGGAGAAGCACCCAAGACTAACGGCCGGCCATCTGTTGGAGGCGTTGAATTCTCTCTTCCATGGGCGGATGCGTTGAGAAGAGCCCTGCAATGGCTCCTCCCGACAGGGGATTCACGATGAACATAGACGCGGTGGCCTGGTTCGCATGCATGGGAATTGCCTCAGACCCTTTACTGAGTTTTGCCAAAGCCCCGGCAAGCCATAGCGGGCGCCCGCAGATTTCAGCCCCTGTTCGGTCTGCTATGTATTCCCTGGACCGGGAAATGGCCATTTGTATTATTAATGCTGCCATCGGAGCTAAAATCATCATCATTATAGACCCGACGAGAGAGCCTCCACCATGTTCCTCATCGTCGGAACGCCCACCAAACAAGAAACCGAACTGAGCTAAGTAGGTAATGGCAGCTCCGAACGTGGAGGCTATCGTTTGAATTAGAATGTCATGATTCTTGATATGCCCCAACTCATGGCCAATGACTCCGGCAAGCTCCTCCCATGAGAGGATACGCATGATCCCCTCTGTAACTGCAACCGCGGCATGGGAAGGGTTTCTTCCCGTGGCAAAGGCATTGGGAGAGTCTTCCGGAATGATGTAGACTTTCGGCATGGGGAGACCTGCCTTGTCGGCCAATTGTCTCACAAGGTTGTAAAGCTCCGGGGCGTCTCTGTCACTAACCTCTTGTGCCCCGTACATACGCAACACGATCTTGTCGCTAAACCAGTAGCTGCCAAAGTTCATTACCAAGGCGATGATTAAAGCTATGGTCGCCCCGTTCTTTCCACCCAAGTAACCGCCCAAAACCACCAATAAGGCGGCTAAAGCAGCCATAAGCATCACCGTCTTAATCTGGTTCATAACTCATCTCCATTTTTTTTGTGAAATATGCCTCGTTTCAGAACCAAAGCGCTTACGAAAACTGAAATCCCGGAGCCCAACGACGTCCCCGAAGAAATTCCACCGCACTCATCGCAGACTTGCCCGCCGGCTGTACACTGAGCAAATCCAAAGTTCCTTGCCCGGTGCCCACAACAACGGCATCTCCATCTATTCTTTCGATCCTACCCGGAGCCCCCTGTTCTGTCCCCAAGCGTGCGGTCAAGACTTTGAGCGCTCCTGTGCCATAAATACAAAACGCCGAAGGCCACGGATTCATGGCTCTTACCAATCTGGACAGGTAAATGGCCTCGCGGTTCCAATCAATTCTGCCATCAGACTTCCTTAACAGCTTTGTACAAGTGGCCGCGAAATTATCTTGGGGGCTCGGACCAATGGTGCCTTCCAAGATACCTCTCAGCGTATCGGTAATGAGTAAAGCACCCTCTGAAGCTAATTTGTCGTGTAGAGACCCCGCCGTGTCATGAGATTCAATAGCGATAGTCTTGGCCAGGAGGATGTCACCAGTGTCGATTCCCTGGTCCATGAGCATTGTGGTCACTCCGGTAATAGTGTCGCCGCAGAGTATTGCTTCTGAAATCGGTGAGGGGCCTCTGTGGCGAGGCAACAGCGAGGCATGAAGATTCACACAGCCAAACTGGGGCAACGCGAGGACCGCCGGTGGAAGAATTTGGCCAAAGGCCGCTACCACAATGAAATCAGGCTGCATGAGCGCCAGGCCGTCAATGGCCTCCGGAGAGGATATTCTGTCGAACTCAAGAACGGAGAGACCGAACTGTTGAGCCTCTCGTTTCACCGGCGTCGAGGCCAAGCCTCGCCCGCGTCCTTTTGGTTTGTCCTTTTGGGTGACTACCCCGACGACTCTGAATTCCTTTGTCAGGCTACGCAAAGAAGGTACGGCAAATGCCGGTGACCCCATGAAGATGACACGGTCATTCACTGGTCGTTCCTTTGCTTTTTCTTGATCCGTCGGCGGTATAGGTTTCTCTTCAAAGCTGAGGCATGATCCAAAATTGTAGTGCCATTGAGATGATCAATTTCATGCTGCAACACCCGAGCCAGCAAACCTTCAGCATCCATTGTGATGGGATTCCCGTCAAGATCTATGCCTACTACTTGAACACAGTCGGCTCGTTTTACCTCCAAACCAAATTCTGGAACACTGAGGCAACCCTCTTCTCTTGAACACGAGCCTTCCTGAAGACTGATGCGAGGGTTGAGGATAAATACAGGATTTCTCTTCTTTTCACTTGGTTCCGCATAAGGATAGACAATGTCCAGCACGATCATTCTGATAAGTTTTCCCACCTGATTCGCTGCCAAACCAAGCCCCGGAACATGATACATCGTATCGGCCATGTCGCGGGCCAGCCTACGAATGCCGGCATCAATGTTCTTGATGTCCTGAGCCTTCTCGACAAGAGCCTGGTGAGGAACTACTACTATTGGACGAATTGCCACTCTGTACACCCCTGAATGCCACACAATTCTTCT
>JAUPKT010000237.1 GCA_030837305.1 Thermodesulfobacteriota bacterium | reverse complement strand
GGAGCGCCTTAACCTGGGGATCTCTCCTATTGCTCATCGCTTGGAGGTGGCCAACGTCCATTGGGATTTAGTTGCAGAAATAGGCCCCGACAGGCTCATTCTTGTGTCGGTTGAGCCGACGCCGCTGGTATTGGTCGTTTTGGCCGAGGTGCTGTGATGGCGGCGCCGTTCGAGCAGATCCTCAATTACGACGCAAAGAAGCCCGTAGTACTGGATCGGGAATCTCTCTTCCGCAGGTTGCGAGGTACATGGGCTTTTATATTCGTTATCGGGTGCGTGTTCCTCGCTGTGTTCCACGTCTGGACCGCCGCCGCCACACCTCTTGCGCCTCAGTTACAGCGCTCGATTCACTTGGCCATGGGGCTTAGCCTCCTGTTCCTCATCTATCCGCTACGTAGGCAGGACATTCACCGTGATACCCCGCCCTGGTATGACGTGATCCTCGCACTTTCGGGTCTTGCCGCAGGATTTTACCATGTCATTTTCTACCAGGACCTCCTTGCCAGAACTGGGATCCACTCCACCATGGACTTTGTCGTGGCGGGAGCGGCGGTGATACTTGTGCTGGAAGCCACCCGCCGGGTGGCGGGCTGGCCCATGGTTATCGTTGCGGTGGGGTTTCTCGCCTACGCTTTATGGGGAAACCACCTCCCGGGACTCTTCGCTCACCGTGGTGTGTCTCTCCAGCGGCTTCTGGAGCATACGTACCTAGGCCTCGAGGGAATCATGGGCATTCCCTTGGGCGTATCGGCCACGGTGATCTTTATCTACCTCCTGTTTGCACAAGTACTTGAAAAGACAGGGATTCGTCAGTTCTTCGTAGACCTCGCGCTGGCGCTCACGGGAACAAGCCCGGGTGGCCCGGCGAAGGCGGCTGTGGTTTCCAGTGCTTTTGAAGGGACCATTTCAGGCTCTTCCATCGCCAATACCGCGGGTTCGGGTTCTTTTACCATTCCCATGATGAAGAGCCTGGGCTACCGGCCGGAATTCGCCGCGGCGGTAGAAGCCTCGGCCTCGACGGGAGGGCAGATCATGCCGCCTATTATGGGAGCGGCTGCCTTCGTCATGGTGGAGTTTTTGAACGTGCCGTACATCGAGATCGCCAAAGCTGCGGCCATTCCCGCCCTGCTTTACTTCACCGGCGTCTTCCTTATGGTGCATTTCCAGGCGCTACGAGATGGGCTGGTGGGATTACCTCGGCAAAGTCTCCCAAAGCTGGGGGAAGTGGTTCTGCGGCAAGGGTACCTTGTTCTGCCTTTGGTACTGATCTTCTGGTTGATGAATGCAGGATTCAGTGCGGCAAAGGCGGCTGTCTGGTCTATGGCCCTGGCCCTCATCCTAGGTATGGTCAAGCGGGACACCCGAATGGGGTTGCGGGGCCTCTTTCAGACGATGGAAGCGGCCACTCGGACCGCGCTGCCGGTGATTGCAGCGTGCGCCACCGCGGGCATCATTGTTGGTGCGGTGACCCTGACAGGAGTTGGTCTCAAGCTATCGGCCAACATGGTCGATCTTGCAGGTAATAGCTTGATTGTGGCCCTTGTGTTTACCATGATCGCCTCCCTGGTGCTGGGAATGGGTATTCCCACTACCGCCACTTACATAGTCCTCGCAACCATGGCCGCGCCTGCCTTGGAGAAGCTCGGCGTAGTGCCCATTGCTGCCCATCTGTTCGTCTTCTACTTCGGAGTGGTGGCTGACATCACGCCGCCCGTGGCCCTGGCTGTGTATGCGGGTGCGGCTATCGCCAATTCCAACCCCTGGCAGACCGCCATTGAGTCCGTAAAGCTGGCACTGGGCGCCTTCCTCGTACCATACATCTTTGTTTTGTCACCAGTGCTTGTGTTGGTGGGAGCGACGCCGTTGCTTGTCCTGCAGATGGTCCTCACGTCGGTTATGGGCATGGTGGCGCTGAGCGCCGGGGTGACGGGCTTTTGGAATGTCAGGCTTTCCCGAGTCGAGCGGGTCGCTCTGGTGGCTGGAGGCCTCCTCCTCGTCGACCCCGGCCTGCTAACGGACTTGTTTGGAGCCGGAACTGTGGTAGCGGTCTACCTGTCTCAGCGGATGAGAGTCCTTCGGGTGACTTCGGCTTTGTGATCAAGCTGAGAGAGACATACATATCCATTTGATTATTGAAAATCTGTGCGGGCTCGTGGTATCGTGACTGACAATCCCAGTGACATACCCGAGTCGCCTAATACTGGTCGTATTATGATTGGGAGACGTTACAACAGCATCTGATAAGCCGTTTGCAAATAAGGGGATCCAAAGTGAAAAAGATTCTTCTTGCGTTGATTATCTCGGTGGGAATTAGTTCCTCTGTGTCGGCACAGTTGTTCGTTGCCGCAGATGGAGGTATCGCTCCTGATGGGAGTGTGAATTACGTATTCCCTGGAGGATTCCCGTTTCAGGCACACGGCTCTCTCTATCCTATGCCTCAACAGTATTGGGTAACCCCCGTCCAGAGTTCAAATCAGATGTCTCGAAGCCAAGCTCCAAAGGCGTTCGTCCCCATACCCCGGGAACAGTGACAATAGCCATTGGAGAAAGAATAGGCTGTATGTCCTATAACAGGAGGACAGCCGGTCCGGCATAATCGGAAAAGACCCGGGCAGGATGGCGTGAACGAGGAATCTCTCCGGGCGCACCAGATAGTCTCATCTATTACAGCCCAAGACGATTAGAGAAACGTCAGGGAGACAATCAATCCCCGAGGGCTGTGCCTTGAAAACGCTCAGCCCCTTTCTTAACAGTTTCTCCAGGTATTATGCAAAATGGTCTCTTATTTGAACCTCATCGGGGTAGCGGTGTTTGCCATTGGAGGCGCGCTTGCGGCTGCCAGAAAGGGCATGGATCTGTTTGGGGTGGTTGTGGCAGCCGTTTTGACGGCCATCGGAGGAGGGACCTTACGGGATCTCTGCCTGGGAGTCCATCCCGTTAATTGGGTGACGGATTCATCCGGACTTATCACGGCAGTATTCTTTGGAGTCCTGACATTCGTCTTCTTGCGACTCAGACAGCCAAATGAGATATCCTTCAACGTGCTCAATGTCGCAGATGCGTTTGGTTTGGCAATCTTCACCGTCCTTGGATGCAATGTCGCCATGATGCATGGAACCAACTCCCTTGTGGCGGTAACCATGGGCGTGCTGACCGGATCGGGAGGGGGCATTATCAGAGATGCCTTTTCCGGCGAGATTCCTCTATTCTTTCGCCGTGAAATCTATGCAACAGCCAGCCTCTTCGGCGGAGTTTGCTATCTGATTTTGCTTGCCTGGGGCATACCGGATGGATCCGCCATGATCGGCGGTGCAGGGGTAACTCTGTGCATGCGCCTTGCGGCCATACACTGGGGCCTGGCTCTCCCAAACCTGGCACGATACGCGGAAGGTTCGGGAAACCAAGGCTGAATTTGCCTGAAATGTTTGGCTATCCGAGGGTCCCGTAGCGATTCTGGAAAGTGATGTCAGCTTTGTGCTGCGAGGCTGTACTTCAAAATGCGGGAGGTAACTGAGCGTGCTTCACCGCCTGAATCTCTGGCAATGATGACAGTTTATTGTTTCATCATCATGGCTACCCTTCCGAAGCGGCTTTACCCTTTTCTGCCGACCAATAAGAATTAACCATTTGAATATACACGTCTCGGGGGACAATTTCTGCAGAGACGTCCGTCATGGCCGACTCTGACAGCAGTCCCGTCCTGACGATTTCTTCTGCGGCTCTTTCCGCCGCTTGAGTCACGCGGCCTATGGCTTCTCCGAATATCTCAGGAAGTCCCATGAGGGGTCCGTGAGGTCTGAGAAGGTGGCCCAAATAATCGCACCTGAAATTGGTGCATATTCTTTGGCAGTGCATTATCAATGCATCGAAATTGTCCATCTCATGAAAACCGCAATTGCTCATGAGAAGGAATTTCCAATTTTTGGGGTGCAAGGGCGGATGCCGACAATGATCACCCTCGAGGATGAATTCGGGGTGTCCCAAAGGAATGAGGCGATCGAAGAACGTCTTGGCCTGTGCAGTCATTCCATCCACGTAGACGGGAGTCACAAGTACCAACAGATCTGCCCACACGCACTTTTCCAGCAACTCAGCCTGGTCGTCCTTTTGGATACACTTCCCCGGGGTCTTTATCCAGCACATCATACATCCGAGGCACGGCTTGATCTTTTGGGATTTCAAAAAGACCTCTTTCACCTGGGCTCCAGAGGATAAAGCTCCCCGTACAAAAGCCTCTTGCAACACGTACGTGTTGCCTTTCTTGCCTCGAGGGCTGGCATTGACAACCAGAATGTTCACTGCAACCTCCTTTGGATCAAGCAATGCACCCCTTTCCTAACGCTTGTCGGTCGGTTCTATGACGGGCAGTCCTTCATCTATCCACGCTTGACTGCCCCCCTCAAGGCTTCGAACATTCTTGAAACCTTTTCGTTCCAGTATGCCGGCCGCCAGACTCGAGCGGTACGCAGAGTTGCACACAACAACAACCGGAGCTTGAGGATCCAGGAGAACCGACCTCTCTGCGAGGCTCGTGAGCGGAAGATTGAGCACGGTTCCAATCTTGAGGGCCATCCATTCTGCGGGAAGCCGCACGTCGACGATGAGCGGAGCTTCGCCCTTTTCCATGAGACCATGCAACTCTTTCGGACTGATGGGCGGATTCACCATGAGTGGCAGTTTAGCGTTCTTGCAGGTGTCAGTTCTCATGACGTCTGACTTGTACCCGATGCGATGG
>JAUPKT010000236.1 GCA_030837305.1 Thermodesulfobacteriota bacterium | reverse complement strand
GTGTTGAAGGTGTATTGCCAGTCCTTCCAGTGTATCGGTTCATCGCTCTGACCCGGAAAATGCCTCACCCCGCTCCCAGCCATGTCGAACCATTCTTTCTGGTTCACGTCGTACGCCAGTGGCAGGGTCTGAAGTCTTCCACGATCGAGAGGCGTAAGGAAATAATAGACATTCTTGCCGCCCATTGCGTGCTCGATCCGATATTTTGTCTCCCCTGCGGGGCTTCGTTCAATAACCCACCCGGTGTCTCCGGTGATGTCTGCGCGATACCTGGAATTCCCAATGACGATCTCTTGTTTCTGCGGCGAGAGGCTGTTGCGCGCCAATTCTGGGGTATACGGCTGCATGGCCAGCCCGTGGTGTGAGGTCGCCCACAGTTGGTAGAATTTCTCGTGGCATTTGCGGCAACTCACCGAGCCGGTGTAGCCGCCATCCTGCGAAGAAGCGTTCGATGCTTGGCTGTCTGCCAATATGACGGAAAGATTGGGCAAATGCGTGAGAAACAGCACCGCAACGAAAAATCCGATCACATACTTCCCCATGCCAGCTCCCGTGGACCCCTCGAGGCTGCGCCGAGGGTGGTCCCACTAGTTCTTTGCCTTGGCATCAACACACGATCTGCTCTTGCGCAAGCATCGCAAGATCCTCAACCCTCGCAGTGTATTTCAAGAACAGGTCGATTCCGAAAGGGCCATTAATTCAACGGTAAAGATTTACGAATATCCGAACTCTTTCATTTTTTGAGGATCTCGCGTCCAATGCGGGGAGACTTTCACGAAGAGTTCCAGGTGGACTTTGGAATCCAGAAAACTCTCGAGTCTCATGCGAGACGCAATGCCGATCCTCTTGATCATCTCCCCTCCCCTCCCGATGACGATCTTCTTCTGGCTGTCACGTTCAACGTGAATGTCAGCCCTTATGTAGATGATCTCCGCTCCCTCGCGAAACTCTTCCACAGCAACAGCAGATGCGTACGGGATTTCTTGACCCGTCACATTCAGCAACTGTTCTCTGATAATTTCACCGACGAAAAATCTGACGGGTAGGTCGCTGATGTCATCTTCCGGGAACATGGGCGGCCCCGGAGGCATCATATCTGTGAGCGTCTTTAACAACACGTCCATGCCTTGGCCGGTCACTGCACTCACGCGAACATTCGCTTCAAAAGGCACCGAATCTTTGAGACTTTCTTCAAACGCATCTGCCGCGGAAGGGCGAACCAGGTCGATCTTATTGAGCGCCAAGACCAGTTTTTTTGAGGAACCACGGAGAAGTCGGCATATCTCTTGATCTTTCTGAACAGCGCCTCGTACCGAATCGGTCACCATCAAGACTACGTCCGCGTCACTGATGGCTCTTTCTGCTGCAAGGACCATCGTTTGATTCAAGAGATTCCGTGGTTTGTGAATCCCGGGGGCATCTAGAAATACCATCTGGACTCCAGGAACAGTGTAGATGGCCGATATTCGATGTCTCGTGGTTTGGGCTTTGGGCGTCACAGCCGCCAAATCGGTGCCGACTATGCGGTTCACGATGCTCGATTTCCCCACATTGGGGCGACCGCATACAGCGACAAAGCCAAAACGAGAGGGCGGAACGATGTACTGTTTCTCGGTTTTTTCTTTATTCTTATGCACGACAGCGCTTTCTTAGGCTTCACATAACGTCAATCATAGCATGTTGAAGACCTTTGTAGTATGGAGACATTGTCTAAGAAATAGAGACTCCGCGAATCTCAGCCAATCATACCACAAAGACTGAAATTGATTGACCTACGGAGTCGTGGCAGTTTATGATTGAAAGATGAACAGCTTGAACCGGGGAAAAGATACACTCCAATTGGCCTAGAATTTTGAGTCGGAGCACCACATCTTTGAACAAAGTCGGTTTGAGTTGTTCGAGTCATCATGATGGAGAGATGCCCGAGTGGCCGAAGGGGCGCGACTGGAAATCGCGTGAATGCCCACAAGGTGTTCCGAGGGTTCGAATCCCTCTCTCTCCGCCATTCATACCAAGAATTTGTCGGCCTTCCTTTCTCCAAGACTGCCTGCACGCGGGCATAGAGCTTTCAGATATTCAGACTCACCTCGATATCAGCGATGCACAATTTCCTTTCATGGATGATTTTTCTAGCCATTTCGAGTCTGCTTGGAGCCACTGGCTGCGAGAAGAGGGATGAGCCCATTCGAGTTGACTTCTTGAAGACCGTGCAGGTAGAACGCCCCTCGGAAATCAATGCTGCAAGTCAGGAGGAATTGCGGATTGCTATTGGGGCAATGGTATCGCCCAAGGAGACGCTTTCGTCCTACCAAGACCTTCTCAACTATCTGGCACTGAAGCTCGGCAAACGATTGATATTGGTCCAGCGAAAGACTTACGGACAGATAAACGAAATGCTCGGGCAGGGCGACGTGGACCTGGCGTTTTTGTGTTCAGGTCCGTACGTGGCGGGGAAAGACAAATACGGATTCGAGTTGTTGGCTGCCCCAGAAGTGAACGGATCACATTTCTACAACGCATACCTTATTGTGAATCGGAATAGTGGACTTGAAAGGCTCGAAGACCTGAAGGGCAGGACCTTTGCGTTAACCGACCCCGATTCCAATACGGGTTACCTGGCCCCAGCCGGGTGGCTGAAAAAACTCGGGACCACGCCGGAGGAATTCTTCGGCTCAACTGTCTACACGTACAGTCATGACAATTCCATACTCGCAGTATCCAAAGGCCTCGTGGAGGGAGCCTCTGTTGACGGGCTCATCTGGGACTTCTACAGCAAATCCAATTCCGAGATGACGGGAAAAACCAGGGTCATTCATAAGTCGGAAGATTTTGGTATTCCTCCCGTGGTAGCAGGAAAACATGTATCTGGAGATACCAAACTAGCCGTAAAAAGAGCCCTTTTCCAGATGCGGGAAGACCCAGAAGGCGCTGCAATTCTGGACACGCTGATGATCGACAGGTTTGTTGAGGCTAACGATTCCTGGTATGATTCCATTCGGCGGACGATGCAAGTTACCGCCGGACCGACGGTGTCCCATGATGGTCTTCCGAAGCCTAAAGACTAAACTCGTATTGACCGTTTCTGCGCTTGTCATTGCCGGTGGAATTTCCTTGTCGTTTCTCGTTTCGTCCCAGTATGGAGACAGTCTGAGAGATTCGGCACAAGCACAAGCTGAAAACATGGCTCACGCACTTGCGTTGGAGTCTGTGGACAAGATACTCACCCACGACCTTGTTGCCCTCCAAAAATCCCTTGATCATCAGGCCGCTAGCAACCCTGTATTGGGCTATCTTTTTGTAGTTCGAGACGGCGCAATATTAGCCCACACGTTTCCCACCGGTGTGCCTATTGGTCTCCTCGATGTTAACCGGCCTTTGTCTCCGGATGAAGGGAATGTTGTCAAGGTTGCCGGAATGGGTGGTGAGAAATTCATAGACATAGCCTGGCCCATCTTTTCCGGCAGTGCAGGGACCTTGCGGTTAGGCTTCTCGGAAAAGCAGTTGGAAACACGTGTCCGGAACCTCCGATTCACCATGACGCTGCTGACCTTGGCTATTCTGCTGGGGGGAGTGGCAGCAACAATTCTGCTTGTTCGCCGAATCACCAAGCCTCTCCAAGATCTTTCAAATGCCGCCCGGAAAATTGAAAAAGGCTCTTGGGATATAGACGTGAGCGTTTCCGGCAAAGACGAGGTGGCTACCCTTGCCCAATCGTTCGTCACCATGACCACTCGGCTCAAGGAATACACAGAGCAACTTGAGTCTCAAAAGAATGAGCTGCAGCGGTTGCACAATCAGACCAGAATGTTCTGTGAAATTGTCCGGGACCTGGGAGCAGTGCCAAACCTTGAGGAGGTTGGTCGGACGTTGATTTCACGACTTCGCGAAATGGTCCCCTATACCGAGATGTCGTTGACTCTTCTCAACGAGAGCAGAGACCTGTTTTTTCGGATTTCCGACACCGGCCTCACCATTTCGCGAGATTCTCGACTACTTGATGACATAGGCAAATGTGTCGATAGATTGTCGGATGCCTTTTTCACGGACGCGTCCACTCTTGGATTCTCCGCGGTTACGGGAAGCGCAAACGGAGTTGAAAGGACGGCGCTCGTCCCAATCAGGACCCAGGCTGGGACGTATGGCTTTCTGGTCATCGGATGTTGTCCGGATTGCACCTGCGATTCCGAAGAAATGCGAATGGTACGGTTGGTGCTCGATCAGTCGGGCGGAGTGATTAAGAGATCGCTTGATCACGAGGAAGCCATGATCAGTCTTCAGCAAAAGATTGAGTCGTCGTCGGAATTCAGCGGTATAATCGGAAAAGACTCCAAGATGCAGATTGTGTACCGGCTTATTGAGGATATTGCACCAACAGACGCCACCGTTTTGATACAAGGCGAGAGTGGGACCGGTAAAGAACTGGTGGCGAAGGCAATTCACGACGGGAGCAACAGGAACGATCGGCCATTCGTGGTGATTAACTGCTCGGCATATCCGGATACTCTCTTGGAAAGCGAACTTTTTGGGCATGAGAAGGGTGCTTTTACCGGCGCTCTGCGGCAGAAGGCCGGGCGGTTCGAACAAGCGGATGGGGGAACCGTATTTCTTGATGAAGTGGGTGAAATACCTCCCCAGGCACAGATTAAACTACTGAGAGTGCTCCAGACGCGTCGCTTTGAACGGTTGGGAGGAGAACAAACAGTCTCGGTCAACATTCGCGTGCTGGCCGCTACAAATAAGGACCTGTTGTCCGAGGTTCAAAAAGGAAACTTCCGCGAGGACCTTTTTTATCGCCTGAACGTCATACCCGTGAATCTGCCGCCCCTTCGAGAGCGACGAAACGATATTCCGTTACTAGCACGGCATTTTCTGAAAGTCTTTGAGGCTGAACAGGGCGCCACGAACTTACGGTTCAGCTCGGAGGCTCTGCGGGCAATGCTTGACTACTCGTGGCCGGGAAACGTCCGTGAACTGGTAAACAGTGTGGAACACGCCGTGGTTCGAGCAAAGGGTCAGATCATCGAACCCCATGATCTGCCGTTGTCTGTTTCTAAACCATCGGAACGACCCATTGCTGCCCATAGAGTTGTCCCCAGCTTGATTGAGAACGAGAGGACTTT
>JAUPKT010000235.1 GCA_030837305.1 Thermodesulfobacteriota bacterium | reverse complement strand
GATCTAAGATGTCTTTGGCGCAATGGCTGCTCGAACGAACAGTAGTGAGCCGGCGCCCAACGTAATTGCGGACACGAAAAATAGCATCGACAGAAGGGGACTGTTCCAGAATTCATTGGTGCGAACAGCCTCAAAGAACACGCCGCTCTGACTCGGGAAAAGTATCGAGAAAAACATTCCCAGAGTAATCAAAGGCTTGAGCCATGAACTGTTTTGCTTGAAACTCAACAACCAACACAAGGCAGCCACCACAAGAAATATGTTGTACATCCAGGCGTTAAAAGCCATCATGCTTGTGAATGAAGGGTGAACGAGAATGTTCATTAAACGATCCATCCGCCCCAAATCAAGCCATACACCCAGGAACGCCGGCAATAGGGCGGCTAGACTCAACACTATTGCGCATCTCAGGTCCGATGGCTTGGCAAATCCATCAACTCCGAATAAATAGCCAAGGCCACCCAAAATAAAAGAGCCTCCTGAAATTCCGACTGCAAGAAAGTACACGCCAATCCATAGGCCCCACGGGACGTAGGAACCGTAACCGCTTGCGTTATGACCATAGGTCATTCGGAAGACGACGCCAACTATGCCTGCGACAAGAAAAAGGATCCAAACGAGCCACAAAATAGGGGTCCATTGAGTGGCGAGCGATGACCCAGTCTGAATCGTGCCGGAGGAGTAATCTTGCTTGGTCATGGAATATCCTCCCTTCCTAAACGATGTAGTAACACTGGGGTTTGTTGTCCCAATGCGGTAAAAGGGTCTGAACATTGTTCCTGGTCTTTAATTCAACGACAAGGCTGTCCTGATCGTTAGAATCCCCGAAGTATGTGGCCCTGCCTATGCAGGTTGTTACGCACATCGGCAACAAACCGTTTTCGAGGCGATGCAAACAAAAATGACACTTTCTTGCGTTTCCGACCGGAGAGCCGTGGTCCTTACGATTCCAGGACTTGCCGTATTCGTTGCTGGGCAAGCCTTCCCAGGGAGCAGGTGATCCATAGATGGGCCTTTCTTTACCCCCCGGGGCCCCCAGAGCCTCATTTGAAGTGTAGTATCTACCAAAGTCGCTTGTCCTTGCGCCGTAAGGGCATGAGTTGAGGCAATATCTACATCCGATGCATTTGTCATAATCAATTACGACGACCCCGTCCGGCCTCTTCCACGTGGCCTTCACCGGACAAACAGGAACACACGACGGGTTTTCGCAATGCATGCATGGCCTGGGAAGAAAATGAAGCTGCACATTTGGGAATTCACCAATTTCTCTTTGAATGACCGGTCGGTATACAACCCCGGGAGGTAGTTTATTCTCGGCCACGCAACCGATTGTACAGGCTTGACAACCAACGCATTTCCTGAGATCGATCACCATAATCCATCGTCGCTTTTCGACAGGTTTTGACATTGCCGCAGCCAACCCCCGTTGCATTCTTATGTGATCGTCTTCATTTGGTTGAGGTTTAAGATCTTTCAAGGCGTTTAGATGTCTCACTGTTTTCTCGCCGGTAGGATCCTTGGATGTCGGGGCCATCCTGTCCTTAACAATCACAGCGCCGGCCGCCACTGCTCCAGCGCCGACTAGGCCACCCGCGAGAATAAATTCTCGCCGGTCCATGAACTCACTCACCTTCTTCATCACATTCTCCTTATTCTCGTCACATTGATTCCGATCAAACTCCCACAATGAATCAGCGATATCTGATTACCCATTCGGGTAATTGCTTTTGAATACCGGGTCCAGATTGATCTCAGTTATGCTGTTAAGCCAGAAGAGAAGCTCCTCTTCGCTCAAGGGCTTGCCCAGGCAGGCGCAAATATCTTCTCGCAATGAGTCCATAAGCTCCGGATGATAATTTCGACTCGAGAATGCAACAATCTGCACTCCCTTGTGATTTCGTTTGAAATCCCGAATTTGCCTATTTGTAATATCTTTTTCGTCAAGATCGAGAAGTATGATGTTTGACCAAGTCGGATCCAATTTTTTCGTAGCGTCCTCAAAGGATTCACAAGTCTCGATCTCATAATTTCCGTCTTCCAAAGTTGACCGCATCGCACTGTCCAAGTAAGTTTTAGTTCCGACAACAATTAGCTTAGATCCCATGGGAGACAGGCCTCATTAGAATAATGGCGACATACATACAAAAGATGTGCCAGATCGGAGCCACACGGATAGATAGGTCTGAATCTGCGATGACTGAGACATTAATATCTGATTACAAGCTCTTTACGGCGGGAGTTAGAGAAACCATCACAAGAGATTATGGCCGGTGTGACTCAGAATAAACTGCTGGAATTCGTGTCGGAAATAGACGATGGTGTCATGTTTTTGGACATGATTAAGTTCAGGTCAAATAACATTAAAGAGGTCAGATAGTTAGGTGTGTCCACAAATGAGACGTGTCCTGTGCGCAGCAGTATAAAAAGACGCTGGACACCATCGATCGGTTGCAGCTAGCTTCCAAAAAAGTCAAATAGCAGGAGGGAATTTTGGAGGAAAACGCCGCGATGGCAATAACGATTCCGGTCCTCAAACCATAATTCCTAATCGCCTATTGAATTATCCGCTTGTCCAACCCTTATCGGCGTATCTTCGAATATAGTGTGCTACGGCCTATGCCCAGCTCTTGGGCCGTCTTTTTTTT
>JAUPKT010000234.1 GCA_030837305.1 Thermodesulfobacteriota bacterium | reverse complement strand
TCGCCTTGATTTATTACATTTCGGTATAGTTTTTCCAAAACCATGGCCACCCTTTTCCCCTGAGCTGCCGGCAAATCAGCAGGCAGTAATGCCTTCCCTTTGAAATCCAGACTCGATTAACCAATTGGTATTATGGTGGATTCTTGTTTGTCCGAAAAGTTCTCATGGATCGGAATTCAAATTTTCTATGACATGGCAGTGCCCTGGCACTCAGATTGCTAACGTCAGAAACATCAGGCCCGATTCGTAAAAGCCGTGTCGTCAAAATCACGGGGAAACCATGCATGCGGCGGCAAGGCTTTACTTGATGGGTATCGAATCGGGCTGACAAACTTAACGGAGGTACTCCGAAAATGAATGCTGCCGACAACGCGTGGGTACTGGTTTCTTCTGCGCTGGTTCTCCTCATGACGCCCGGGTTGGCCATGTTTTATGGTGGGTTGACTCGATCCAAGAATGTCCTGTCAACAATGATGCACAGCTTCTTCATTATGGGCTTGGCATCTATCATTTGGCTGTTTTACGGATTTAGTCTGGCATTTGCTCCGGATAGTCTTGGCGGTTTACTGGGCGGATTGGACTATCTGGGACTCAGAGGGATCGGCTCCGAGCTTTTTCCAGATCTTGTGGACTCATCAAAAACCATGACCATTCCAGGGTCCACCTTCATGATTTTCCAGTGCATGTTTGCAATCATAACGCCGGCTCTCATTACCGGTGCCTTCGCAGAGCGGATGAAATTCAGTTCTTTCATGCTGTTCATTCTTCTCTGGATAACCTTGGTGTACTGCCCTGTTGCCCACTGGGTCTGGGGGCCCGGCGGTTGGTTATCAGGAATCGGCGCCATGGATTTCGCAGGCGGTACCGTGGTTCACGTTAATGCAGGCGCGGCGGCGCTGGCCTGCTGTCTCATGATAGGGAAACGAAAGGGCTATGGAACCACACACATGATCCCCCACAACCTCACATTGACACTATTGGGTGCAGGTCTCCTCTGGTTCGGGTGGTTCGGCTTCAATGCAGGGAGTGCCCTTGCAGCCAGCGAAGGCGCCGCAATGGCCTTTGTGGTGACCCACATGGCGACCGCAGCGGCTGCTCTCGCTTGGGTCTTCACGGAATGGATGGTGAGCGGGAAACCTACCACGCTAGGTGTGGCTTCGGGAGCTGTCGCAGGTCTTGTCGCAATTACTCCGGCATCAGGTTTCGTCGGGCCCATCTCGGCAGTCTGCATCGGGATTGGAGCCGGTGTCGTATGCTACCTCGCGGTTCTAGCAAAGGGGCCTTTGGGTTATGATGACTCCTTCGACGTCGTAGGTGTTCACGGGGTTGGTGGTGCATGGGGCGCCATTGCCACAGGCCTGTTCGCATCCAAGGCCGTGAACGCCGCTGGGTCAGATGGTCTCTTCTTTGGGAACGCAGGTCAACTGTGGCCTCAGATAGTGGCCATAGTGGTGACCATGATCTTTTCATTCGTTATGAGTCTCATCATTTTAGCCATCATCAAAGCCATCGTCGGTTTGAGGGTGACGGAAGAAGAAGAGATGGCCGGAGTTGATACGGCATGTCACGGTGAAACAGGTTACAATTTGTAACGAAAAGCAACACTGTGGAGAGAATGGGTTTCACAAATTGTAGACCCCTCTGTGATCAAGACAGCCCCAGGAATTAGAGAGAAAGGCACAACGCAGATGAGAAAAATAGAAGTAATCATCAAGCCTTTTAAATTGGACGAGGTGAAGAGCGCACTCACTTCCATCGGGGTTCAGGGAATGACAATTACGGAAGTCAAAGGTTTTGGGAGGCAAAAAGGTCACAAAGAAATCTACCGAGGAGCAGAATACCTCGTTGATTTCCTCCCTAAAATTAAGATGGAAATGGTCGTTCCCGCCGAACTCACCGAACAAATCATTGAGAAGGTAATCGCTGCCGCACGTACCGGCACAATAGGCGATGGAAAGATATTTGTCATGCCGGTTGACACGGTGGTCCGTATCCGAACCGGAGAGCGGGATGTGGATGCCATGTAAATCCCCAAGGAAAGGCCTAGGGAGCCTTGGCGTCTCGCCGGGCTCCATGCCTTTTGAGGATCGCCGGCATCTTGTGAGCACGTTCCGGCACGGCGCTGATTGTGGTAACATTTCAGTTCCACTGTTGTGCCCATCCTGTGGTTGGGGACACATGTCGAGCCGTGCCATTCACCGGTTTCCAAAGGAGACAGAATAACGATGAAAAAAATTGTCGCAATCATAAAACCTTTTAAGCTTTCCGACGTAAAGGAAGCGGTGACTTCACTCGGGATTACGGGCATGACAGTGACTGAAGTAAAAGGTTTTGGCCGCCAAAAAGGCCACAAGGAAATCTATCGCGGGGCCGAATACCTCGTTGATTTCTTGCCAAAACTCAAGCTCGAACTGGTGGTTTCGTCGGAATTGGTCGATCAGGTCACGGAAAAGATCGTTGCTGCAGCCCGAACCGGCAGCATCGGCGACGGAAAAATTTTCGTGAGTCCCGTTGAGACCGTAGTGCGGATCAGAACAGGAGAAAGAGACCTAGACGCCCTTTAGTCTGCCGGTGACTCTGCACGCGACACGCCCAACCTGCCGGCAGGTAGTGCTTGTTCATCTTGCAGTCGATCCGAGACGAAAATGCGCTCAATGTATGGGCTGATACCCATACCAAAAATACAATCAGAAAGAAGGAGTCAGGGATGGAACCGAAACAGGTTATTGAATTTGCAAAAAAGAACAAGGCGGTGATGGTGGATCTTAAGTTCATGGACTTTCCAGGCATGTGGCAGCACTTCAGTGTACCACTTCACGAACTCGAGGAGGATTCTTTTGAGTCGGGATTCGGATTCGACGGATCCTCAATAAGGGGTTGGCAACCGATTCATGCATCGGACATGCTCGTTATTCCCGACCCGGATACAGCGGTCATGGATCCATTCATGGAACATCCGACCCTCTCTCTGATCTGTAACATCGTCGATCCCGTGACCATGGAGCGATACAGTCGCGACCCGAGAAACATAGCACACAAAGCCGAGTCATATCTCAAGTACACCAAAATAGGAGATACAGCCTTTTTCGGTCCAGAGGCCGAATTCTTTATCTTCGATGACGTTCGGTACAGCTATGGTGCAAACCACGGTTTCCACGAAGTCGATTCCATTGAGGGATGCTGGAATACCGGCCGAGAAGAGAACCCCAACCTAGGTTACAAACCGCGACACAAAGAAGGGTACTTCCCGGTCTCGCCAAGTGATTCGCTGCAAGACATCCGAACCGAAATGGTGCTCACCCTAGAAAGTCTTGGCATTACCGTCGAGGCACAACACCATGAGGTGGCAACAGCGGGTCAGAGTGAGATCGATATGAAGTTCTCGCCACTTGTTACCATGGGTGATCAGCTCATGTGGTTCAAGTATGACCTCAAGAATGTTGCCAAGCGCCATAACAAAACAGTCACGTTCATGCCCAAACCTCTGTTTGAGGACAATGGCTCCGGGATGCATACCCACATTAGTATATGGAGAGATGGAAAACCCCTGTTCGCCGGAGACAAGTATGCCGGTCTTTCTCAGGATGCCATCTGGGCCATAGGCGGCATCCTTAAGCATGCTCCTGCACTATGCGGCATTTGTAATCCCACGACCAATTCCTACAAGCGACTCGTGCCGGGATTCGAAGCACCTGTGAACCTCGCATATTCCTCCAGAAACAGGTCGGCATGTTGTCGAATACCTATGTACAGTGCGTCTCCCAAGTCAAAAAGAATAGAGTATCGAACCCCGGATCCGTCGTGTAATGGATATCTTGCTTTCAGCGCCCTACTCATGGCGGTCCTGGATGGAATCCAAAACAAGATTGATCCCGGAGAACCGCTGGACAAAGATATCTACGCCCTTTCCCCCGAAGAGCTACAGAATGTCCCCTCGACCCCGGGAGACCTTGCAGAAGCCCTCAAGGCCTTGGAAGACGATCATGAATTCTTGATGCGCGGTGATGTTTTCACCGAAGACGCTATTGAAATGTGGATTGAGTACAAGACAAACGCCGAGT
>JAUPKT010000233.1 GCA_030837305.1 Thermodesulfobacteriota bacterium | reverse complement strand
CGGTTTGTACAAGGCGGCGAAGTATTACTACTATCCCGGGTGGCACGAGCCGGGCACCTGTCTGGAAGTCACATTCAACAAAAAAGCGTACGATTCCCTGCCGTCTGATCTCAAGGTTATCCTTGATGCAGTGGCCATGGAGACAAATTTGTGGAGCTTGTGCCAATTTGAAGCCCAGAACGGCCAGGCACTGGAAGAACTCATTACAAAACATCACGTCGATCTGAAGGAATTCCCGCCTGATATGCTGCAGCAACTCAGAAAGCTGTCTGATGAAGTGCTTGAAGAGGAAGCCGCAAAAGACCCCATGTCAAAGAAGGTAAATGAGGCCTTCAAGAAATTCAGGAACCAGATTGGTCCTTGGGGCATTGTGTCTGAAAAGGCTTTCTACAATACCATTTTTGGGAATTATGCACTCAAGGCTGCAAAATGATGTCTTTAGAGGCCCCGCATGTGCGGGGCCTTGACTCTCACCCAGATTCTATTCCTGGCGCATATCAATTATTCGCTTGGTCTTTCGCTCGCTCCTCGGGAGCGATCCGTACGGCACGATTTCCACTTCGGGCGTGACCAGTATCTTCCTCTTTACGGACTCTCTGACCAATGCGGCTTTCTCGGGAAAAGAGGAAGGTTCAAGGCCCAACTCGGCTTCAACCCTCAAGTTCATGATGTCTTTGCCCTCGGAGCGCTGGAGAACAACCTGGTATTCGCTTCCAATACCCGCTAATCCACTCAGTACACTGTCGATTTGTCCCGGATAAATGTTGACTGCCCTCACGATGAACATGTCGTCGGAGCGGCCCAGGATCCTGTCGTGCCGGGGTAACAAATTCCCACATGGACAAACACCCGGCTTCGCCGCGCTCAGGTCTCGTGTCCGGTAACGAATCAGGGGCACCGCTTCTTTGCTCAAAGTAGTGACCACCATTTCACCGATCTCGCCGTCAGCAACCGGCTGCAGCGTCTCCGGATCAACAATCTCCAGGATGTAATAATCCGCCCAATAATGGATTCCGTCATGGGCCCGACACTCCAGGCCGGTTCCAGGGCCATACAGTTCCGTCATCCCCGGTATGTCGAACATGTCTTTGAGATTCAACAGGGCTCGAATTCGGCTGCGCATGGCCTCCGAGGATCTCTCAGAGCCGAAAACCATCTTCTCCAACTTGATCAGATGGCGGACGTTGCGGCGTTCCACTTCCTCAGCCAAGAGCAGCCCCATGGAGGCAGTACAGCAGAGGACTGTGCTTTCAAAATCCATGAGGAATTCGATTTGCATCTCAAGATTGCCGGGACCGGCAGGGACGGCAAGGGCGCCGAACCGCTCGCAACCAAGCTGAAAGCCCGCACCCGCAGTCCATACCCCGTATCCCACGCAGATCTGGACACGATCCTCTCGGGTCAAATCAGCCATCTCGTAGCATCGGGCAAACATGTGCGTCCAGTCATCTATGTCCTTCTGGGTGTAGCACAGTACCTTTCTCTTGCCCGTGGTTCCTGAAGATGCGTGGAGCCTGACAACATCTTTAAGGGGAACACTGAGAAGTGGAAAAGGGTATCCCTCGGCGAGATCCGAGGAGGTGGTAAACGGGAGTGATTGCAAATCATCGAGCGACTTGATTGATCCCGGTGTATACCCCACATCCTTCAATTTTTTTCGATAAATCTCTGATCCGCTATATGCGTGGTCAACGGTCCATTTCAAGCCGTCCAGTTGGATGGCCTGCAATTCGTCAAGAGAGCGGAAGCTCGGCATAAACGTTGTCATGACTGCCTCCCCTCGCTCAAAGCCGACCGGAGGTTCTTCGTCTCGCTCTCATTAACGGCAAAGGTCACCGGATCCACGACCACTCCGTAATCCTTCGCTGCTGCTTCCAAAGAGATAGTGTCGTTCCTGACCTCTTGTGCCACGAGCGATGCCGGTCGCATGAGAGGGGATCCGTACCCGCCGCCGCCACCCGCCTCCTGGTAATACGTCGTTCCCTTTGGCACATTCTCAACAAGGTCCTTGGTGGTACACAAGTATTCCCGACCATCAGGATAAACCAGCTCTATCTTGTTCAAGGTGCCCGGCAGGCCTCCCTGCGCTCCTCGGGCCGGCTCCACGTCTCCGTCGCCAAAGGTTACAAGCTTGGTGCTGTCGGAACCGATGACAAATTCCGTCTCGACGCCGAGACCGCCCCTCCATCTGCCCGGTCCTGCCGAGTCCCTCCAATACTCGTGTTTCACCAGCAAGTGAGGCGTTTGCTGTTCGAACATCTCGTAATCCTGGTCCAGCACACCGCCTGAGGCATCAATCATGCCGATGTGGTCGTATCCATCGTAACCCTGGATTGCTCCGGAGCCTCCCTTGAGGCCCATGAAGCCAATGTCCACATACGGGGCCTTCTTTCTCGGATCTATGGCTGTGGTGAGGGAACAGAGCAATTCATTCCATTCGGCAGTGACCCGATCAGGGATGACCGGCCCAAGCGCCCTCATGATGGCATCGGCATTGTTTGGACACAAATGATTGCCATACGTTGTTGCAGCCGGGTAGGCCGCATTCAAGATAGTGCCCTTGGGAATGATAATCTTGACTGGGCGTACCATTCCATCGTTGTGGGGCATGTCCGGATTGACCATTTGCAGAAACGTGAGGATGGTGGCCGACGCGCTGGAAGTGTACGTACCGTTGACGAATCCCGTGGTTTGCGCATCGGTTTCCGAATAATCGAAACAGATTTCATCTTCGTCTACGGTTATCTTGACGCGAATATCGTACTTCGACCCGGGGGTTTTCCCGTCGAAATAGCAGGTTGACTCTCCATAATAAGTTCCCTTGGGGATAGTCCTGATCTCGTTGCGCATCATTTTTTCCGTGGAGTCGAACAGGTATTCTTTGTGGGCTTCAAAGACGTCCAGCCCATATCGTTCGACTATCCTCAGAAGACCCCGCTCACCCACAACACACGAACCAATTTCCGCTCTCATGTCTTCGGCCACGATATCAAGGCGAATATTTGCGAAGATGAGATCCCAGACATCCTTGCGCAGCTTGCCCCTCTCGTAGACTTTCACAGGGGGAATCCTGAGCGCCTCCTGCCATACTTCCGTGGCGTTGGGATTGTACCCGCCTTGAACCGCACCGCCGATATCGGCCTGATGGCCTTTGCACGCGGCCCAACCGACCAGGGTGTCTTTCCAAAAAATCGGTTTATATGCCGCAACATCGTTGTTCTGGTTTCCCATGGAAAAGACGTCATTATGAAAAATCACGTCTCCCGGGTAAATCTCTTCGCCGAAGTAATCGATTATGTACTCGCACACCGGTCCGAGCGAAAAGGACAGAATAGGAAGATTTTCCGTCTGTTCCAACATCTTTCCCTTGGAATCATAAAGGCCCGTTACGAAATCCTTTGCCTCACACAATATGGGCGATCGCGTGGTCATAGTCAGGGCGATGCTCATTTCCTCAGTGATGGACTTCAAGCGCCGCTGGAGAATAGAAACGAGTACCTTGTCTATCTGGGGTTTCACTTGACAATCCTCCCTTTCACATCATCCTCGAGAGCCTTCAGGAACATGGTGAAACTGCCGTATCGATCAGTGAGCACGTTGAATTCAGGGGAGACAAATGTCGTGGTGTTTACCTGCTCAACTATGGCCGGGCCTTCGATGCGATTCCCAAATTGGAGCGCCAAACCGTCAAAAACAGGAATATCCTTGAACTCCCTCTGTATTGGCATGTATGCTTTACGATTGCTCTTATATGCCCGAGACGGATCCTCACCCGCATAATCCTGCGGCCTAAACTCCGGCTACTCTGTCTTGCCGATGCAAACGAGACGCATGTTGATCAGTTCGATGGGAGTCCTTTGATCTTCCAGAGAATACCCGAACAGGGCATTGTGGGCAGGATGGAAGCGCTTTGCCATACTCTCAATATCGAAGCCGTCCACCTCTTCTGCGCTGACTTCCACTTCAACCTCATGGTATTGTTTCACGTATCGCAAGTCCAAGGAATAACGATACTCGATCTCGGATTCCT
>JAUPKT010000232.1 GCA_030837305.1 Thermodesulfobacteriota bacterium | reverse complement strand
CCGATAATACAGGGGTGCGGTCCCTCTATATTGAGGATTCGGCACCTTTTTGACTGCCGGAGGCCGTGATTTCACCTGAGTTGTGTTTCTCTTGGTATAGCTGTCAGAGGCCGATAGTGTGGACACCCACATGGTCAAAGACATTGCACTAATTACCATGAGATATCTTATAGTCATGATGCATCACTTCTTCATTTGGTGCGAGAGGGGGGACTCGAACCCCCATGGGTTTCCCCGCCGGATCCTAAGTCCGGTGCGTCTGCCAGATTCCGCCACTCTCGCCTTTTACTTTCACGCGGTCTCGTGATCCCTATCTCCTAGGACATTATATCGTTTTTACGACCCTGTGGTCTATTCCAAACTCTCCTGCCTTGTCTGATTTGTTCTAATAACCGATACGTGTTACTTATCTTCTTGCGTGATCTTGAGGGGTTGATCGTTTCTCAAGACTTCCTTCCCTCGTGTCACTACCTTGTCGCCCGCCTTTAGCCCCTCCAATACTTCTGCATTTTCTTGGTTATTGAACCCGATCTTAATACTCGTGAGTCGAGCTTTCCCTGTTTCGTCCGCCAAGACCACCCGGTTTCGGGATTGGTTCCGCAATTCATCGAGTAGGGCTATCAAAGGAACCTTGAGCACGTCTGGTGTCACTTTATAGATGACTCGAGCCCGCCCAACCATTCCTTGAAGTAAGTTCATGTCAGGGTTGGGAAGATATATGCGTACCTCGAAGAGCCGCATGTCATTTGCAACGGGCTGTACATAGGAAAGCGTTCCTGAGTAGCTGGTGCCTGGATAAGGATCGACGGTGACCCTACACTGCAAACCCTCGTCTCTTATTTTCTTTAGAGGAAGCTTACCAAGATCGACATCGGTCAAGAACGTTTCGAGATAGATTCGGTTAAAATCGCTGATCTGGAAAAGTCTTCCGCCGGAGGATACCCAGTCCCCCTTTTCCACATATCTCTTTGATACCACCCCGGTCACCGGTGCTTTTACTTTCGTCTTTGTCAAGTCCTCAAGCGCCTTTGCCAAAGAGGCTTTGTCAGCCTCCACTTGGGCCAATGAGGTTTGGTACGCCGACAGTTTTTGGTCGTACTGGGTCTGACTAATGGAACCGGTTTCGTGAAGTCCTTTGTTTTTCTCCCACTCAGCTTTGTTGAAACTCAGTATGGCCTCATCTCTCTGGAGATGCGCTGCTACTTCGCTCGCGCTCTGTTTGATTTTCGTTTCATCAAAAGTGAGCAAAATGTTTCCTGCTTCGACGAACTGGCCATCTGCAACCTCAATGGAATTGATCTGAGCAGAGACTTCGGCAGATACGGTTGTGTTCGCGAGGAATTTCAGTGTCCCAGAGATTTCCAGGACGTGCTCCAGGTCTCCAATTTTGATATCTGCCACTCCGACCTGGATCGGTGGTGGGGGCAACTTTTGCTCTCTTTTCGAGTCGCACCCGATCGCAATCAGGAGCACCACGAGTATGAATGCTTGGGTTGTTTGTTTCATGGGGTCTTGTCAATCTCTTCAAAGGTTAGCGTTCTTACCTTCCAGAAGCGTTGCTTCAAGTCGTCCAGTATGGTGTAGACCACGGGAATAAAAACCAATGTAAAGAATGTTGCCACTGAAAGTCCCCCGACAACGGCCATGGCCAATCCATTGTATATCTCGGCCCCGGATCCCTTCTTGAGGGCAAGGGGAAGCATTCCGAGTACCATAGCGATGGCAGTCATGAAAATCGGCCTCATTCTCCTCTTGGCAGCCAGATAGAGCGCTTGATCACGTTCCATCCCTTGTTCCGACATGAGCTGAACTGCGTATGTTATGAGCAGGATGGCATTCTTAACCACAAGCCCAACCATCATGATGTACCCGAGAATAGTAAAAGAATCGAAGGGGATTCCTGTGAATCGCACGAGAAAGTTGGCCCCTATGATAGAGAGTGGAACACTCAGAAGAATCGAAAGAGGAGTCAAGAAGGACTGAAATTGCATGACAAGCAGCAAATAGACCACCAAGACGGAAACCGGGAAGACGAATCTCACGGCTTCCACCAACTTGTGAAGTTCATTGACGGCCCCGAATGGTATCATTTCGTATCCCAGGGGAAAGGGGACCTCCCTGCGTATCCTCGAGACAACCTCGTCGAATACATCCGACAATGGGCGGCCCCGAATAGTGAGCTGGACGCGTGCGTTTCGGCTAGAATTGTAATGGCTGATCTGAAGAGGACCGAACGTGGTGATTACCGAGGCCACGCTGTTCAGAGGGACATGGACTTTTGCGTCTTGAGGGGAAGTCAAGATGATGTTTCCGACATCCGCCACCGATTTGAAAAGGTTCTCATCTTCCCGCACCCTGATGTAAAAGTACCGTCCTTCGACGTCGTATTTCGAAGTTGTTTTTTGGCCGCCAATGGCGGCTTCAACAGCATCGGCAATGTCCTTTACATCAAAGCCGAAGTGGGCTGCCCGTTCCTGATCCACTTTGATTTCGATCTGAGGTTTCCTGAGATATAGGTCGGTGTACCGGAAAACTACTCCTTTTGTTTCGGATCCGATTTCCATGATTTGCCTTACAATGTCGTCAATCACCTCGTAGCTCTTTCCCCTGATCCTCACGTCCAACACGTTGGAACGCGAGTAGATGTTTCCGAACAGAGGAAACCGTACCGGATTTACCGCTTTCAAGGGCAGATCCCTTGAACTGCGGTGCGCTTCCTCGGCTATTTCTTGTACCGAGATTCCGCTTTCCTCTTCCGGATCACAGACAAGGTAAATCAAGTTTCGGAAGACCATGCGGTTCGGTGTAGACACCACGTGGCGGACCCCTTTGATATTCTTCCATCGATCTTCAAGAATCGACATGAGCCGGCTATTTTCATCGAGGCTAAGCCCTTCGAAGGTCTCAATGTTAATGCGAAGCAGGTTTGTTCCACCGGTGGGGAGATAACCCATCCCGGGAAGAGCCCACTGGGATATGAGAAAAATGCCCATTACAAGGCCTATGAGCGCTAGTTTTCTTCCCAGGCCTCCGAGAAAATAGGCCAGAGCCCCCAACAACCCTTGAGACACTTTGCTGCCGAGATTATCCAGGACAGTCATGGGGCGCATGATCTTCCCTATAAATCCCGTCTCAGCTTGTTCTTCTCGCATCCATCTCGAAGCGAGCATGGGGACAACGGTGAAAGCATCAAAGAGCGAAAGGAATATGGCACACGAGATAATAAAGGCCACTGGTCCAAAAAGGGTACCAATTTCTCCGTGCAACATGAGGACCGGGAGAAACACTGCAGCAGTGGTGAGTGTGCACATGAATGCGGCCATACCCACCTCGCGGGTTCCGTCGACGCATGCTCTGACAATGGTTTTTCCCTCTTCATATCTGTGTCGGTAGATGTTCTCGAGCACAACAATAGCGTCGTCCACAATCATGCCAATGGACAGTGCCAATCCGGCAAGCGACAACACATTTATCGAGTATCCCATCAGATACATGCCGATGAAGGTTCCCACGACGGAGACCGGGATCGATGTTGCAACGATAAAGATGCTGCGCCAATTCTTCAGGAAGACGAACAGCACAAGGAGCACGAGAAGAACCGCCTCTATCAGGGCATTTCTCACGATTCTCACTGAGTCCCTAATATAGGTGCTCTGATCGTACGTCTTCGCGAATGTTCCCCCTAATGGTCCATATTCTCGTTGCAGTTTTTTCAGCTCAGCGTCTATTTGATCCACGGTTTGGACAAGATTTGTTCCTACCTGGCTAAAGACGTTGAAGATCAACCCTTCTTTTCCGTTGATACGACAGTAGGAATCAGGCCTCTCAAACCTGTCTTCGACCGAGGCGATGTCGGAAAGATACACGATGGGGTCTCCAGGCCTTGATATCCTGACTCTCTTGAAAGACTCCGCGTCAAGAAGCTCCCCTACTATCCGAACGGACCATTCCCGAGTACCCTCGACAAAATAGCTTGCACTCTGATTCAGGTTTGTTCGGTCAACAAATTTCTTCAAGTCTGATACAGCGAGACCCCTGGCTTTCATTCTTTCAGCGTCGAAGGTGATGACCATCTCTCGGTTTCGGTTTCCGTCGTAGAGACAATCACCGACACCCTGTATTCGCCTTATTCTGGGAGCGATCTCCTTCTCGGCCCACGTTGACATAGTCACGATGTCTACGTTCCCCGTCAGAGAGAATTGATAGACGGGCAGACTGACTCTGTCACTGGCCTTGAAAATCTGTGTCTTATCCACGTCCTTGGGCAAATCCTTGACCCGGTCGAGGTTGCGCTGCAATTCTGCGGCTGCCAGATCTAAGTTTGTCCCAGGTTTGTAAAAAACGACTATGAAAGACTGTCCAATGAGAGAGAAGCTTTGCGTGAACAGCATACTGGAGACGCCACTGATAGCCTCTTCGAACCGTGTGGTGACCTCGCCTTCAACGTCCTCGGGAGCAGCTCCTGCAAATCTCGTGGAAATCACGAGCACAGGCTGCTCTGTCTCAGGTTTCAATTCGATGCTCAAGAAGGTGAAGCAAACGTATCCAAAGACAATGACGAGCAAGACGCGCACTATGACGGTTATGGGGTATCTAACGGACGCCTCTGCGAAATTCATGAAAGGGGATCCTTGATTCCGGCATTCTCAGGAGGTCGATTCAGGGCACAAAGTCGTATGCATAAACTACGCTTCTGGGACCTGCCACTGCAAGTAAGGGGTCTGGCTTCAGTAGCAAGAAAACGAGAGCTTTCCCCCCATTGCTTCTGAAATCAGCGATTGTGAAGTCGGATATAACGCCGTCCCTCGAAGGAGTATTCCATTTCTTTTCAAGACGGGAGCCTTCCAAGGTGAAGGCCTGTATTTCGCCTTTACCATCAAAGTTTCTTGCCACGAGAAGTTCTTTTTGCCCGTCGTTATTAGTGTCCGATATGAGCAGTTTTCCCGGCCAAACGATGTCCTGGATACCTTTCGCTGTCTTCACTCTTAGTTTCCTGTCGACGCCGAAAACGAGGTCATCCACGCCTGATACAAGATGATTGGCGCCATCAAAGACCAAGAGCTTGCGGTTTTGATCGATTATGGCTCGCATAGGTTTCCCCCCGTTGGATCCCAGCAAGCCTGCTGTATAACTTAATAGGAACGTTCCTGGAGGAAGCTGAATGGTTTCTTCGAAAACCAACTTCCCTCGATCCATTACAAAGTGAAGCATTTTCCCTGAAAAGATATCTTCGACGTCGGTTCGCTGTCCCAGCAGGAGTTTTGATCGCGAACCGTTTGGGTTGGGTACACACGCCAAAACGATGTCAGGATATCTCTCGGACATTGTCAGATTCCTGTTCATGTAGCGAATGATCTCCGAGACGAGTCCGCTCGGAGATTGGTAGCACACGATAAGTTCCACCACACCGTCACCGTCAAGATCTTCTGCTTGCGCGCTGAGGCAAACAGCGGGTGATTGCGAGAAATGCGTAAGCGACCGAAGCCCCTCGCTCTCGAACCTGTTAATTGTAATTCCTGCGTCTCCCACAAAGACTGTTTCGTTCCTTTTGTCACCGTCAACATCGCCGATGTCGATTCCTGTTAGAGCACCTGAGATCTCGGGACTTCTCCAGGGCCCCACTTCTTTGGCAATTCCGACCGGTGTGCGAAATCGTATGGGATGTATACTAGTCGGTGCGCCTGGTGGGTCCGCCTTATAAAATGGGATATTGGGGACACCTTGGAGCCTCTTGTTGATACCGCTGACAAAAAAATGGAATACGCTGGGTAATGCATGGATGTTAGGAACCTTGAGGTCAATGGCTACCGCCACGCGCTGGTTCACGGTATCCCACATCACAGCCTTTAATCGATATTGGGAATCCTCTGAAGATATGCTGCCGTAGATGAGAAAAGCCGCCTGTGAATTCAATGCTGCCTTCTTAACTTGTTCTTCGGCTTGCGAAACATCATACTCGTGGAGCAACAGGGGACCATCGGCTACGTTAACAAGTCGATATTTTCCACTCATGGACCTAATAGATGCTCTGATTTGTTCGTCCATGTGCTCACTGAGGGCCTTGAGTTCCGGGTCATCCTGTTCGATGAAAAGCTGGAAAGGAATCACAAGAATTTTCTGGGGATCGTTTGCTCGCAGGTTTTCCAAAGGATCTGACAGGAGCAGAGTCAACCCAAGGAAGCATGAACACGCTAGTTTAAGAGCCCTTCTATTCATCAAAGGCCTTGATAGGGACTTCGGTCGGGTGAGTTATCAAAAAAAAACCAACTGTCATAAGCAGTTGGCGTAGGAGGAATATATTCTTTTTGTTGATATTTAGCGAGAGCAATAATCATGCCGAATTCCCGGATTGGAATATTTTCTGAAAAAGTATCCTTGATTCCAGTGTGTTGGGACATCTCAGAGCCTATCTATCCCCTGGGGGCATGTGTCATTTTTTCTCTCCAAATCGTAATAAAATTTGAACGCCCGGATAATATCTAAGTAGGGTATTGAAATCACAATCTTTAAGGTTGTCCAAAT
>JAUPKT010000231.1 GCA_030837305.1 Thermodesulfobacteriota bacterium | reverse complement strand
GACCGAGAGCGTCTTGGTAAGTGGGGCACTTTACGGGCTGAGCATGCCGCCTCTTGTTCCCTTTTGGATCGCAGCAGTGGGTATGATCGTTGGGGTGGTGTTCGGGAAACAGGTTTTTGGTGGATTCGCTCGCAATGTTTTTAATCCTGCAATCGTCGGCAGGTGTTTTGTCTATGTTTCTTTTCCCATACAAATGACGACTCAGTGGTTGAGTCCTGGAGCATGGCCTTGGGGCAGGCTGGCGTCGTATGCCGACCTGGACGCAATCACTTCGGCCACTCCGCTCGCGGAATTCAGACAGAACGCCGTGTTGACGGACGTATTTGATCTTTTTTGGGGGAACATTCCCGGTTCGTTGGGGGAGACGTGTGCACCGGCAATACTGATCGGCGGTTTGTATCTCATTGTGCGGAAGTATGCGGATTGGCGCTATCCCGTGTCGTGTTTTTTGGGTGCCGTAGGTCTCAACAGCGTGCTCTACATCATGGGTTTGCACGGGGTTATGGATCCTTTACGCAACGTATTGGCAGGCAGCTTCCTGTTTGGGGCGTTTTTCATGGTTACTGAGCCGGTTTCCGGCTGTGCCCGCCCCATGGCCAAGTGGGCTTATGGATTTCTCATCGGCTGCCTTTGGATCGTCATAAGGACTTTCTCCGGGTTTCCAGAGGCCACATCGTTTGCGATCCTCCTGGGAAACACGTTCGGTCCGTTGTTCGACCAGGCGTCCGTATTCCTGGAACAGCGCAAGAGACCTTTGAAACCAGCGTGAGACCTTCCATGCGTTACTTTAGGGACATCGTTTTCATTTTCATTGTTTCATTCTTTTTTACGGGTGTAACTGCCGGTGTTCACCAGTTGTTGGGAGACAGAATTCGCCTCAACGAGAAAACCCGGCAGGCGAGCCAGCTCCTCGACGTACTCGGCATAACGCAACCGGGCATGGCATCACAAAAACAGATAACTGATCTGGAAAAGAAATTCGTGAGGTTCAGTTCGTTGGAGGGACGTCGAGTTTTCAAGGCGGTGAACGAGCATGGTGCTACCACGGGATATGCCTTCGAGATTGGCGGCACAGGCTTGTGGGGCAGAATAGACGGTTTTGTGGCCACGGACCCTGACATGCAACGGATTACCGGCCTGATTTTCACGTCGCATTCGGAAACTCCCGGACTTGGTGCTCGCATAGAAGAACATTGGTTCCGCGACCAGTTCAAGAAGGTGCGGCTCGATTCTGTCGGTCAGAGCGGCAACTTTTTTCACATCGACCGAAGTGGTTCACCGGGAGAAAACAAGGTTGACGGAATTGCCGGAGCCACCATCACCACCTCTTCGGTGGAACGCTTCTTGAACAGGGATTTGCGAGAAATCATGACTTCCAAGGATCAAATGGGGAGGCTTGCTTGGCAATCTCCATGAACAAAATTTGGTGGGATGGGGTCTGGTATAACAACCCTGTTTTTCGCCAGGTCTTGGGCATTTGTTCAACGCTGGCCGTAACGAACCTGGTGGTAAACACGGGTGTGATGTGCTTGGGTCTTATTTATGCCCAGGCACTTTCCAGCATGACGGCCTCGGCGTTAAGGACCATTACCCCCCACAGACTCCGAATCATTTCCTCAACGCTGATCATGGCAGCGTACGTGATCGTTCTTCACATTGTTCTTCAGGCTTTTGTTCCTGACATTAGTGCACAGTTGGGCCCGTACGTCGGACTGATCATCACCAATTGCATATTATTGGGTCGAGTTGAAGCTTTTGCCACTCAGAATAAGATATGGCCGTCTTTGGTAGACGGTGTCTCTTGTGGAGTTGGTTATTCAATTATCTTGCTGGCCATCGCTGTTGTGAGAGAATTCCTTGGGTTTGGGACCATTGCGGGCGTCGCGATACCATTGGAATTCACCCGTTGGACGATCATGGTCACGGCGCCCGGGGCCTTCTTTATGCTGGCTATTGTAGTGTGGGTGGTCCGTTTCATCGGAATGGCCGGCGAGACAAGCCAACAGAAGAATTGAAAAGACGGAGGCTGAAGCATGGAAGACATCAGCATTCTTGTTTTGTTTCTCGCATCCATATTTACCAGCAACATCCTCCTGACCAATTTTCTCGGCATGTGTTCATATCTGTCGGTTTCTCGAGAGCTGAAGACGGCCTGGGGACTGGGTGTTTCAGTGGTATTTGTCATGGCCATAACCTCAGTGGCCAATTACCTGGTTTACTATTACCTTCTCGTCCCCCTTGGACTCGAGTATCTCCAGTACATCGCCTTCATCGTGGTGATCGCTGCGCTTGTCCAGATCGTCGAAATGGTAGTCGAAAGGGTATCGGAGCGTCTTTATGCTTCCCTGGGGATTTTTCTCCCCTTGATAACGGTCAATTGCGCTATTTTGGGAGCTTCTCTCTTCCTGGTGATACGGAGATACGATTTGGTAAACTCGTTGGTCTTTGGCCTGGGGAGCGGCTTAGGCTGGCTCCTTGCCATCATGGCCCTTGCGGGAATCCGTCTCAAGATGGCCGGGAGATCCAAAGTCATTCCCGCACTGGAGGGGCCGGGCATCGTGCTCATCGTCACTGGAATCATCGCTTTGGGATTCATCGGCTTTAGCGGAATTGTGCAAATAAATTGATGGGACCGAGGTCGAGGATTGCGAAGAAATGAGAATGTGGATCCGCCTATGATATCTTTCTTGATCCCCGCAGCATCCATTGCAGCGCTGGCGACGGTTCTTGCCGTCATCATATTGTTGGCTGAACACTACTTGATGGACTACGGCGAGGTTTCGCTGCGAGTCAACGACAAGGAATTTCGGGTACGAGGCGGAAACACGGTTTTGAGCACTCTGAAAGATCAAAAGATTTTTGTGCCTTCAGCCTGCGGTGGGAGGGCGACGTGCGCTTATTGCAAGGTGAAGGCCGTGAGAGGTTTCGGAGAAATACTCCCTACGGAGACGCCTCTCCTGACCAAGCAAGAGATTGCGGACAACATCCGGTTGTCATGCCAAATCAAGGTTCGGAATGATTGCGCCATAGAGATTCCTGCCGAGTTGTTCAGTATCAGGGAATTCAAGGCTATCTTGAGCGCATGTGAGGGCCTGACCTACGACATACGGCTCTTCAGATTCTCCCTTGTGGACCCGGACACCATAGATTACAAAGCGGGTCAGTACGTTCAGTTTCAATCCCCGGAATATGGTTCTGTGTCGGAGTCTGTTTATAGAGCTTATTCCATGTGTGGGTTGAGCAGTGATAACACGCACATCGAATTGATGGTGCGGCTTGTTCCGGAGGGTATTTGTACCACCTACATGTTCTCTTTCCTGAAGACAGGAGATTCTGCGACCTTTACGGGTCCATTCGGGGATTTCTATCTTCGGGAATCGGATCGGAGGATGATCTGCGTCGCGGGCGGATCGGGAATGGCTCCCATACGAGCAATTCTGCTGGCAATGAAACCGGAGGAGATAGAGCGGCGTAAGCCGATTTTTTTCTTTGGGGCTCACTCAAAGAAAGATCTCTTTCTTGTG
>JAUPKT010000230.1 GCA_030837305.1 Thermodesulfobacteriota bacterium | reverse complement strand
GGAAAGTTGGGACTCGTGACGGTGAGACCCCACGGAACTTCGTACATGGCCTGATGGTCCTCTTTGCGAAACACCCTTTTGCCAGCAGGAGAATCAAGCTCCATGCCTTCGAGAGCCGGGATAATCTTTGCCGTCTCCTTGGATCCAGCAGCTTCGATTGCCTTCTTGAAAGCATACATGGTCGAGTACGCCGTCTCCGAGACGTAGGCGGGGTAGTGATTCCATCGTTTCCTGAATTTCTCCACCCACTGCTTGTTTTGTTCCGTATCCGGATACAGGAAGAAATAACGGCCGGAGATCCAGATGTTGTCAGGCATTTCCGCGCCGAGGCCTTCGAGCACATCCATGGCCGCTCCTACCGGGAGCATAACGTGTTTGATTTTTTCGAACATACCGGCCTGATTGGCTTGTTTCATCATGGTGATCAGTTCGCCTGCCCATACGACGGAGTACAGACCTTCGGGCTTGGCATCCATGATCGTATTGATGTGGGGTCTGAAATCAGTTGTCCCAAACGGGGCCCAGGATTCCGCAACGAACTTTGCCTCAGGCTTTAGCTTGCCCAGTGTCTCCTGAAACATCTTCCACGTGGTAAAACCGTATTCATACTTGGGATTTATGGTTGCCCAAGTGACGGCGGGCAGGTCCTTTGCCACAAAGGCTGCTGCATTGCCATCCTGATAGGTCGGCGTACAAATGCGGAATACCTGTTTTATACCCTTTTTGAAGACTTCATCTTCGGTCAATTTTTCGGTGGCTGCATGGGTCACCATGAGCACGCGATCAAGTTGTCCCACCACGGGTGCCACCGCAAGAGCCTGGCCGGAAGAGTCTATGCCTGCCAGCAGGTCCGCCTCCCAACTGTCGACAAAGAAACGAATGTTCTGAATGGCTGCCGGGGCCGCCAGGGTCGAATCGCGGATTTCTATGTCGAGTTTGTTGCCTGCAATCCCTCCGGAGGCGTTGATTTCTTCCATGGCCATTATAGCGCCCATTTTATGGAACTCTCCGTACCCCGCGAGAGTTCCAGAGAGAACCGCCTGATAGCCAACTTTAATGGGACCTTTGATCGCCGGGGTTGCAGCCCACAATCCGACGGGCTTCATGACTCCCGGCCCCAAGGCCGTCGCGGCCGCTGTGACCAGCCCCATTTTTAACAAGTCCCTTCTCTTGATTCCGGGTTTGTCCATCATTGACCTCCTTTGTTTGGGATTTTTACGCGTTAGCGTCTCATGTGAGAGAACATCCACTTACCAAATGGTCCATCCTCCATCGATGAAGATCGTTTGACCTGTGACAAAATCTGAAGCTTTTGATGCCAAGAAGATCACTACACCACTCAGCTCTTCCGGCCGCCCCCACCTCCGCATTGGCGTTCGTTCAATGATGAAATTGTACCGTTCCGGGTCGTTTCGGAGGGTTGCCACGAGCGGGGTTTCAAAATAGGTGGGGCCGATGGCATTGACCTGGATATGTTGTTGTGCCCATTCCAGAGCCATTACCTTGGTCATCTGGATGATGCCGCCTTTCGACGAAGCGTAGGCTACCTGGGACGGCAGAGCGACAGCCCCCAAGATCGATGCCATGTTAATGATCTTGCCTGCGCCTTGGGACACCATGTACGGCACAACCGCCTGAGTCATAAAGAGATAGCCTTTGAGGTTGGTATCCATTACAAAATCCCATTCCTCCGGGGTAATCTCCAACACAGGCTTTCTCACATTCACTCCTGCGTTGTTCACGAGTATATCCACTCGGCCAAAGGCCGCGATTGTATCCTTTGCCCCTGCGTCTATCTCCTCCTTTTTCAAGAGATCGACGACAAAGTACTCGGCGCGCCTGCCCAGGTCCTCAATGGTTTCTTTTACCGCTTTCAGTTCAGCAACATCACGCCCATACAGGGCCAAGTCGGCGCCCGCGTGGGCAAGCGCTGTGGCCATGGCCTTTCCCAAGCCTTTTGATGCACCCGTGACCAAGGCAACACGTCCTGACAAGTCAAACAGTTCAGGTATCATCATCGCACCTCCTTATTTTCATCCAACAATTGGGAGGTTTTTTTCATGGACTCTTTTCTTTCTCACCATCGGTTTGCCGCAGTGCTCTTCTCAGAAATTTACCCGTCAAGGTCTTTGGTATTTCCGAAACGAATTCCACGAGCCGAGGGTACTTGTAGGCTGCCATTCGACTCTTGCAGAAAGCAATGAGTTCCTCTGCCTTCAGCGAATCTTCCAATCCCGATTTCAGAGCAACGTATGCCTTCACCGTTTCTCCTCGATATTCATCCGGTACTCCGATAACCGCTGCTTCTTTTACACTGGGGTGTTGGTAGATCACGTCCTCGACATCCCGTGGCCACACCTTGAACCCGGAGACATTTATCAAGTCCTTTTTACGATCGACGACGTAAAACCATCCATCCGTGTCCATTTTACCGACGTCTCCAGTGTACAACCACCCGTCTTCGATTGCATTCTTCGTATCCTCCGGACGTTGCCAGTAACCGGGGATGATCATGGGGCCTCGATTGACTATCTCACCCACTTCTCCAGGGGGCAGTTCCCGATCTCTATTTTCAAGGTCGCAGATTCTTGAAAAGGAGCTTGGAACAGGAACACCCACGGAAAGTGCCCCGCTATCGGGATCAATCGTGGCCCTCTTCCCGAGGGGAACGATGTGCGAAGGAGAATTTGTCTCTGTCATGCCATAGACATTGTGGAGGTAGGAACCGGTCAACTCCATAAATTGATCAACGAGCGCACCTGAAACAGGCGCTCCACCGCTGTATGCTTTCACAAAGTTTGAGAGGTTTCGGTCTCTTACGTCAGGATTGTTCATCCATGCGATGTACACCGTGATGGCGGCAACGGTCATGGTGACTCTCCACCGTTCCATCAAGCGCAGGGTTTCACCGGCATCGAATCGGTATGACAGAACAAGAGGAATTCCCGCCAATGCTGCTATGGCTGCGTGAGCCACTTCACCTGTTACATGGAAAAGAGGTGC
>JAUPKT010000229.1 GCA_030837305.1 Thermodesulfobacteriota bacterium | reverse complement strand
GTTCGTGAGGTATCGACGCCACACCACGAAAAAAGCTCACACGTTGTGGGTCAGGCAGGCCGCAGAGACCCTTTATGATCTTTCGTCAATGCCTATAGTCTTACCAGCTCTCTCTTCCGGGTTCTATGTCGGTATCGCCATTCCAAGAAATGGCATGACGAGTTATATCACGTGGCAGACGTCTTGAAAAAATATTATGGCACATCACTACGGGTATCTGTGGTGTCAAGCGGAAACCTCTATTCCAACCAACTGACTTACCAAGCAATTTCGTCATGATTTCTTTTGACATTGTCAGGCGGTTTTTTTGTTGATATTATAAGATGTTAATATCTAGTGCTTACATCTCAAAGGAACAGTACGTTGAAAGTCTTGCTAGTGAGTCCTGACTATCCTCAGACATTCTGGTCTTTTAACAGGGTGTTGAGGATGACGGGCAAAAAAACCTTATCTCCCCCTTTAGGTCTGATAACTGTCGCAGCATTACTGCCGAACGATTGGCAATTAGAACTTATTGATATGGCGTTTCAAAGTATATCTGAAAAACAATGGCGGGACTGTGATCTCGTCTTTCTGTCCGGAATGGCTGTTCAGGCTCATGGTATTCTCCAAGTCATTGAGGAAGCGAAAAAGAGAGGAAAAACGGTAGTGGTCGGAGGACCCTGGGTTTTTCATTATCCGGAAGATGCATTGACTGCCGGGGCTGATATCGTTGTGAGGGGCGAGGCCGAGACTACAATTGATCAACTCCTCGCAGCTCTCGCCGAGGGGCGGTCCGGAATAGTCATTCATTCCCAGGAAAAAGCAGATCTTGCGCAAAGTCCCGTGCCCCGGTTCGATCTGCTGGACATACAAAGCTACGCCAATATGGCAGTGCAGTTCTCCCGAGGCTGCCCATTCCAGTGCGAATTTTGCGATATCACCCTCATGCTGGGACGAAGGGTTCGAAACAAGACTCCGGAACAAATTCTTGCTGAACTCCAATCTCTCTATGATCTGGGCTGGAGACGATGGGTCTTTTTGGTTGATGATAATTTCATCGGCAATATTACCATGGCGAAAGCGCTCCTCAAGAAACTGATTCCATGGATGGAGGAACGAAAGAGGCCGTTTGGTTTTTATACTCAAGCTTCAGTAAACATGGGATCAGATAAACAGCTCTTGGATCAAATGTACAAGGCGGGTTTTTTCAGGGTTTTTCTTGGGATAGAGACCCCGGACGAAGAAAGTTTGATTGGAGCAAAAAAATTCCAGAACGTTCATGCGGATCTTGACAAAGTATGTTTGGAAATCACCAAGGCAGGGTTTCAGATCATTGCTGGAGCAATCATAGGCTTTGACAACGAAAAACCGGGTGCCGGCAATAGATTGGTTGAATTTGCACGGCGCAACCATATTCCGGAATTATTCACGAGCTTGCTGCAAGTCGGACCCTGTACTGACCTGTGCAATCGTATGGAAAGAGAGAAGCGTCTACTGACCCTCGACTACCAATACTTGTCCAACCAGACCGGTCTCATCAATTTCGTGCCTACGAGGCCAATCAGCGAAATCGTGGAGGAATACATATATGTCTATAGAACACTCTATGAGCCCAAAGAGTTCATCAAGAGGGCTTACGAGTGTTTCGCTCTCATGGATCCCCCTAAGATCAAGAAACCTTTTCAACTGCCTTATTTGCTTGAATTGAGGGCTGTTGCCATCACCATCTTGCGGCAGGGTTTGCTGTATCCTTCGAGGAATACTTTCTGGAAATATTTCTTCAAAGCCCTCTGGAATTTCCCCGCCAGATTCGATCGGTATATTACGGCGTGTGTGGAAGCTGAACATTACTTCGATTTCAGAGAAACCATATATCGGGAAATTCAGTCTCAAATGCGTGACATGGACGAGGAGACAAAATCACGGTGTTTTGCAACAGAGCCGCTTTCTCCGGTTTCGGGGAGTGTAGCGTCTTAGTGCGGCCGAATCTTGGGAGCCTGCACAAGCTGATCCTTGACGTGCCTTGCATCCCGCAATTCCGCCTGGGATATTCCCACGCTTCATCACATTGACAAAGGGCCATCCGTAGGTTACTTGATCAACATGACCGGCAAAGATTTGAGGACACCAAGCCTAGGGGGCATAGGATATCGTGTTTTCCTACGATCGTTTTTTCTGGAAACCCTTTGGAATTATCAGAAGATGCAAAATGTAGGCTTCGTTTTCTGCTTTTACCCCGCGTTGCTCAAGCTTTATCCGGATGAAACAAAACGCAAGGAAGCCGTGAAGAGAAACCTCGAGCCGGTGAACACTCATCCATCCATGGGTCCTTTGCTGGCTGGCTTGACGGCAAATCTCGAATATCAAGGTGACGGAGACTCCATACTCGTTTACCGTCTTCGGGTCATGACGACGCTGGCAGCTCAGGGTGATCGCATATTCTGGGGATTCATAAAGCCCTTGGCCGCGGTCATAGGAGTCCTTTTTACGTTGATCAGTTGGGGCTCCCCCTTGGGTGCCGTCTTAACATTAGTTACGTACAATACGGCCAACTTAGGCGTGCGGGCAAACGGATTTCGCAAAGGCTGGGCTGAGGGCGTAGCGGGGCTGAAATCATTCCAATCAGTTTGGTTGGAAAAGACCTTGCGGGTTGCTCGAAAATGCACGGTGTGTGGTTTAGGGTTGATCGCGGGTACCTTGGTTTCCCTCGCCTTAACGGACTTGCCCGCTCACGAACATTCTTTGATTCACGTGCTCGAGGCGCTTGGTATGTTCGGAATCGGAGCTGCGAGCTTCTATATGCTTCACAGACAGGTTCCTCTGGGCCTGGTGATTTTTTCCAGTGCTTTTGGCGCTCTGCTTGTTTATGCATTACTCTGTGTAGGGAACGGGTGACATGGCGACCGAGTCTGAAATGGTTGAACGGATCCTGGTGGTGAGTAATCCCATGGGACTGCACGCTCGGGTGGCAACCATGATGGTAAAGGCCATGAACAAGTACCAATGCCGGGTCACCCTTGAGAAAGACTCCATTGAAGCGGATGCCAGAAGCGTGCTCAGCCTGCTCTTGCTCGCTGCAACACCAGGAAGCCATATCGTGGTGAGAGCCCATGGCCCTGATTCCGTGGCAGCAATCACCGAAATAGATCGAATCATTCAGCACGAAGAATCCAACGACAATTGATGTCGGAAAGGTATGATGGTGTCGGATCCTAAGAGGTATGAGAATTTTTTCTTTAAGGGCGTGGGGGTATCAGGAGGCGTTGGCATTGGTCAGGCTGTAATCATCAAACACCTGACCACTGATCTGTGTCCCAAACGCATCATTACGCCGGACGAGATTCCTCATGAAATACAGCGCTTTGAGGACGCCGTAAAATCGGCTGAACAACGGCTGAGGGAAATCAGAAACGGCTTAGACACATCTCATCCCCTGTTCGATCATGCTTACATCCTTGAGACGCACATACTGCTTCTTCATGACAGAATGTTTTTCGAGGGCACCAAGACAGCGATCTCCAACGAACTCCTGAACGCAGAATGGGCTCTTGCCCAAATTATGATGAACGTAACAGCGGCCTTTGACAGCATTGAGGACGAATATCTCAAAGAAAGGGCCAGAGACATCCATTTTGTGGGAGAGAGAGTCTTAAAACTCCTCATGGGTATTCAATCTGCGGGTATGGTGACCCAACTTCCCCCTCATTCCGTGATAGTCGCCCATGATCTTTCTCCCGCAGATACCGCTCAGATAAAAAAGGACAATGTGTTTGGATTCGCCACGGACATGGGCGGAAAGACCTCGCATACCGCCATCATGGCGCGATCCATCAAGATACCGGCAGTGACCGGCCTGGAAAAAATCAGCAACATAGTTCAAACCGGTGACACGATTGTTATTGACGGCAGCACCGGTGTAGTAATCGTCAATCCTGATCCTGAGACCATTTATCGTTACAGGGAGCGACAGGAAGTATACCGGAAGTATCAGCAGTCACTTATGGCTTTCGGAATGCTGCCGGCAGTAACAAGCGACGGAAGCCGATCTGTTCGTATCACGGCTAATATAGAACTTATTGATGAGATCTCCATAGCGGTAAGTCATGGAGCCGAGGGAGTCGGCCTTTTCCGGACTGAATACCTTTTCTTGGGGCGAAGTGATCTCCCTTCGGAAGAGGAGCAGTATGCAATTTACAAGCGAGTTCTTGAATATAACAATCCCAACCCCGTGACCATAAGGACCCTGGACATAGGTGGAGACAAGATGTCCGCACAGATCGGGGCATCTCATGAGGCCAACCCTGCTTTAGGCCTTCGTGCCATTCGACTGTGCCTCAGTCGGGTCGATCTCTTCAAAACCCAGTTGAGAGCCATCCTGAGAGCCGCTGTGCACGGAACATGCCGCTTGCTGATTCCCATGGTGTCGTGCATCAAGGAACTACTTGCGACGAAAGAGATTATCAGCCAGGCTGCACAAGAACTTGACTCCCAAGGAATTCCTCATCAAAGCCGCATTAAACTCGGCATACTCGTGGAAGTGCCCTCCGCGGTGGTCATAGCTGATCTGCTCGCCAGGGAAGTGGACTTCTTCAGCATAGGAACAAATGACCTGATTCAGTATGCCATGGCAATTGACAGGGTCAACGAACAGGTAAACTACTTGTATGACACGCTTCATCCTGCGGTCTTGAGACTCATTCGGCAGACCACCATGGCTGCCCAGGCGAGAGGTATCGAAGTGGCCATGTGCGGCGAAATGGCTGGTGATCCCGTCAACATACCCATTCTCCTTGGCTTGGGTATTGATGAGCTGTCCATGAATGCTCTCGCCATCCCCCTCGTGAAAAAACTCGTACGATCCGTCACCATGGAAGAGTGCGCAGATCTCACCCGCCAGGCTTTTGAAATGCAGGACTCAGAAGAAATTCGCTTCTTTCTGGAGGATTGGCTGGGGGCAAGGTTTCCAAGAGACTATTTCGTAGATAGTTCTCAGCATGTCCAATGAAGCAATCCGACCACACAAAACTCATCTGCAAGAACAAGAAGGCATACTTCAATTTCGAACTGGGAGACACCTTTGAGGCGGGGCTTGTTCTGCTGGGATCCGAGGTGAAGTCCCTGCGGGCCGGGAAAGCAAACCTGGGGGATTCATACGCAAAATTTCGACGGGGTGAGTTGTATCTCATTGATGCCCACATCTCCCCCTATACTCAAGCTAATCGGGAGAACCACGACCCGCTGCGCGAACGGAAGCTGTTGCTCCACAAACATGAATTAAAAAGGCTGTTCGGCAAAATTACGGAAAAGGGTTTTTCCTTGGTTCCGTTGAAACTTTACTTGAGAGGTGGTAAGGTAAAAGTCGAGTTGGCCTTGGCAAGGGGCAAGAAAACCTATGACAAGAGAGAGGCCATAAGAAAAAAGGACCAACGACGCGAAATGGAGCGACTCGCAAAGTACAGGCACCGGGATCACTAGGGACCGAGCCTGTCAGGTTGGGATCTCCGATCCGACCAGGAAAAAAAGAATTTGTCAGATGATTGGAACTCAAGGGTCGGGATTTTTGTCATACATATAAGAATCTTTGCGAAAGGGGGCGACCAGGTTTCGACGGGGACAGTTGAGGTCAAGGTTGCATGCCGAGCACTCCGGTGACTCGTTAAACCGCCGGGAATAAATATACTCGCCGATAATTACGAGTACGCTCTAGCTGCGTAAGCTAGCGTCTCCCCATTCTTCTCCTGCGGGGATGGAAGAGGCGCCGGGTCGCGGGATAGCCAATTCTTCGTGTCTGTTGGAGATGCGGCGAACTATTTAGCAGGCTGGCCGGAAGATGACCTTGTCCGAGGGGGCAGCGTCCGGCGAGATACAAAACTCGGAATAAGCATGTAGACGCCTTGCGCTGAAGGTTTCCGGACGCGGGTTCGATTCCCGCCGCCTCCACCAATAACTAGTTGATATTATTGAAATCAGAGCCCCAAGAAGTTGTCAGCAAATTGGGGCTCGAATTATGTTTGGGTTTTGAACGCAAGTTACAATTGAACAAGATGTCCGTAGAAACCCTCTGAATAATTATATGCGTGACCTTTGGGCAGGTGAGACCGAGCACATAGCTCAACAAGGGGCCTGAATGAAAAAGTTTGGTTTCTGGGCAGCATATCTGTTCATAGTGCTCTTGGGAGCGTTGCTGCTGACGGAAATTCTGGCACATCTCTTGTTGAGGGATGAATCCTATGTGGTGCATCCTCTTTCCGAGTTTGAGCATGATCCGACATTGGGTTGGAAGGGGATCCCCGGTTTTCGCGGCAAGACCCCTCTCACGAATTCCGACATTGAAATAAATGAACACGGCTTTCGCGATGGAAACTGGGAAGAGAAGCTGAAGCAGTCACAAGAGCGGGGCATGCCGCGATTCCTGTTCATTGGAGATTCATGCACGTACGGATACGAAATCCCGGTCTCAGCAAGGCTGGGAGAACAATTGGCACACATCTACAATCGAAACGGCAGACAGGTAACGATTTTCAATGCCGGTATCCCTGCTTGGGGGACGTCAGAGGAATTCAGGGCCTTGCAGGAACTCTTGCCGATACTTGATCCCCAATTCGTGTTCCTGCAGTATTCGACGAATGACTTTGGTGATTCCTGTCTTCCCTATTGCTATTCAGATCCAAAATTCAGAGTGTACAGACCGTATTACGATGTGGACGGCAAACTTGTGCTCAACAAATTCGTCCCCAAGAGATTCTCTCTCAGAGTTCAAGGAACTCTCCTTGAGAGGCTGCGGCTGAAATTCTTTGTGGATAGGCTGGAAGCTCTTCTCGATGATATCCATTACTCAAGATTCGCAGTCTCGGAGAATAGAAGGGTACCGGTTGATTCACGGACCCCTGATAACATTGGTTTCGATAGACACGTTTGGGATATGGGAGCGGTCGGCTATCACCCGGCCTTCCAAGATATCTACGAGAAAAACAAGCAGAGAAACCTCGTTTTGTGGAAACAGATCAGTGAACTATGCCGGGCGAGAGGGACCGAGTTTTTCACGCTCATCCCTTCCTCGGGGAATGCCGATTCCCCGCCTGCAGAGAAGGACACCGTAGATTTCTTC
>JAUPKT010000228.1 GCA_030837305.1 Thermodesulfobacteriota bacterium | reverse complement strand
CTGAATGGGGTTCAGGTGGTCGCTGGTTCAAATCCAGTCGCCCCGACCACTCAAAACAAAATGGTCTTAATTGGTTAGCCGTCCACAGCATGGGCGGCTTTCTTTTCCAAGGAGATAATTCGTGCTTCTCTTCTTGGTTTTGATCGTCAGAACTGACGCAACTGGACCATGAGGGTCTTCGCGTTTGAATTTTGCCCTGAACGCTTTCGAGTTTCATCATGACTGTTACCATCCACAAGGGCTACCTACCCGGAGCCATTGGAAAAATCGTTGAACTTCACGCTCACTACTACAGTGAGCTGGTGGGGTTCGGCCTCCCGTTCGAGAGCAAGGTGGCTCGTGAACTGTCCGATTTTTGCGAGCGATACGCAGAGAATCGGGACGGACTTTGGATAGCTCTGCAAGACGGCCGGATCGAGGGTTCGATTGCAATCGATGGTTCTCATGCCGAGCGTGACGGGGCGCATCTTCGATGGTTCATCGCATCGGATGACGTGCGAGGGAAAGGCGTTGGGACTTCTCTGCTCTCTTCGGCCATGGAGTTCTGCAAGTTGAGGCACTACTCACGGGTATATCTCTGGACTTTTGAAGGTCTAGGGGCGGCAAGGCACTTGTACGAGAAGTTCGGCTTTCGTCTGGCGTTCCAGCAACCCGGGACGCAATGGGGCACCGAAGTCACTGAGCAGCGATTTGAACTCGGTGGCTGAGCACTCGTCACATCGTCCAGGCCAGGGCGGTTGGGATCGACAATTACTCGTTTCGGAACGAGGAAAGTCATCTCGTACATGAGCACCTGAGACGCGACCGGCTGAGGGGGTATCTGGGAACTGCGGCAGAAATACCACGAATGAGATGATGCTTTTTAGGGTTGAGTGCGGTGACGATTACCGCTTCCGTGTTGTTCACGCTCTGGCAGGCGCCGGGTAGTTGTGATATTGCTGAGCTTGGATGTTCAGAAACGGGCTCTATGGGCAGATGCAAGAACTCAGCGAGGAGAACTCGAGTCCATTGTTTTTCCGGGGTTCCTGCAATGCCATCGGCCTACCGAAGCCCGGGTGTTGAGCAAGAAATCATCAAATCCATGAGGGAGATACCGTGTCTATCAAAATTGGACGGCGCAGCTTCATAAAGAGTGCCTCATCAGCCTTCGTTGGTGCAACGTTTCCTCCTTTCTGGAGTGCCAAACATGCCTGGGCCAGAGCAAAAGAAATGCCCCCACCTCAATACAGGATCCTGGGAAGGACAGGGTTGAAGGTGACGGCTGTAGCGATGGGCGTCATGAATTGTAGCGATCCGGCCGTGCTACATCGCGCCTACGACCTCGGGGTGAATTTCTTTGACACGGCGCATTCCTACATGGCCGGCAGGAATGAAGAGATGGTCGGCAAGGTTTTCCGGGGCAAGCGGGATAAGATATTGATACAGACAAAGATACACCTTAAGCCCACAGAAAGGGAAAATCGGGCATCTGTTGAGACCAGTCTTCGCCGCCTCCAAACCGACTATGTCGATGTCCTTCTGTGGCATGCGTTCCAGACCACTCAGGAGGTGTCCAATCCCGACGCATTTGAATTCATGCAGAAACTGAAGAAAGAAGGGAAAGTGCGTTTTCACGGCTTTTCCACCCACGATAACGTGGGCCCTCTCTTGAGAGAGGCAGCAAAATCGACTATCCACGATGTAGCTGAGATTGCCTATAATTTTACCCATTCCAAAGAGCTGAGAGAGGCTGCCGGGTTGGCGGCGGAATCAGGAATAGGTGTTGTGGCCATGAAAACCCAGGCAGGTGGCTACAAGAGTGAAAAAATAGGTAATTTGACCCCCCATCAAGCAGCCCTGAAAATTGTGTTGACCAATCACAGTATCTCCACAGCCATTCCAGGCGTCAAAACAATTGAGCAAATCGATGAATGTGTCGCGGTCATGGGAACTCAGCTATCAACGGAGGATTTACAGAGACTTGATCAGTACGGGGCCTACCTTCACGGCAGGATTTGTACGCTGTGTGGGGGCTGCATCGGAGTGTGTCCCCAAGGGGTGGCCCACCAAGACCTCCTGAGAGCGGTGATGTATCGCGATGGATATCAAGATATCGGCTTGGTCACAGAATTGTTCAGTGACGGAGATCGAATGCAACAAATGAAATTGTGCTCCAATTGTTCGTCGTGCTCAATAAAGTGCGTCAGGGGGCTCGATATCCAGGCACAGTTGAAGTCATTGCATAAAATGGTGTCGTAGAAACGAAGGTCGGCGCGAGAGATATGTCAATTCACAAGGCCTTAGTCGGGTTGTGTTTGCTGGTTTTTATTTTTGGTTCCTGGACTTCTTTTTCTGAAGCGGAGCCTATTCAAACCTTCCTCCCGAAAAACATTCCTGAAGAATGGGTCCAGAGAGATGCCCCTCGGATGTTCTCAAAACAGACCTTATTCGAGCATATCGATGGTCAGGCAGACCTGTTTCTCCAATACGGTTTTCAAGAAAGCGTCTTTGCGACCTATCATGACAAGAAAACCACCGAGAGAAGAATAGATGTGGACATTTATGACATGGGAAATGTCCTGCTAGCCTTTGGAATTTTCTCGAGGTTCAGAAGTGAGGACCGGCCGGCTGATATCGGCCTGGATTCGTCAGAAAGCGATCATTACGTTTTCTTTTACAGAGATCAGTATTTTGTCGCGATCCAATGCTCAGATCCATGCTCTTCGAGTGTGAAACTATTGGCACAGGAGATAGCCTCTCGAATTCCGGACAATTCATCCCCACCCAGAGAGATCGCGTACTTCCCAAGAAGTGGACTCAAACCCGGTTCGCTGGAATATTTTCCCGACGGGCTTCTGGGACTCCTTTTCTTGGGAAGAGGCTTCAAAGCCTCGTATCGAGAGAACGATGACAGAAAGACCGCGCCGGATGGACCAGATTTTCAGCTTTTCTTGTCCATTTTTGAAAATTCCCAAGAAGCCGAGAACGCCCTAAGGAACTTCAGATATTACTTGTCCACGAAAGGGAGATTGACGGAGGGAATTTCTGTACAATTTGGCGCAGACGCTGTGATCGGGGTAGATCCCTATCAGGGCAAGGCAGTGGTTGTGAACAAGGGGCCCTTCCTCCTGGGAGCTGTAGGTTTTGAACAAGATGAGGCGGCAGAGCGACGGCTGACCGAGTTGATCAAACAAGTGAAGTGACAAACGCCACTGGAGGCAAATTGCCGACCTGATTCTGTGGATGCACTGCGAGCCTTCTTTCGTAGTTGGGACCTGAGAGAAGCGGAAGAGATCAAATGCGGAGATCGGAGGTAGTATCGACTTGAGAGGTCATCCGGCAGAGCACCACACAACGGCTCGAGTGTGGCAGCTGGTTGCGCTTGGAGGGTTTTTCTCAGCCTGTTTTCTGGCTGCTGCGCTGGGTAGTGCGTTCACTTCAATGTCGGTGGAGACGTGGTACCCGACTCTGGCAAAGCCGGTATGGACCCCTTCTGGGAAGCTCATCGGCGCTGTGTGGAGCGTACTTTATACTCTCATGGGACTGTCCGCATGGCTTGTATGGACACGAGGTTTTTTCACCTTCCTCAGTAGAGAGGCCGTCTGGTTTTCCCTGCAATTACTCCTGAACGTTTCTTGGAGTGCCCTGTTTTTTGGGTTGCGAAGCCCGGGGCTCGCCGTCATTAACATCGGGATACTGTGGGCTGCAATATTGGTGACGACAATTCTTTTCTGGGCAGTGTCTCGACCGGCGGGCTATCTTCTGATGCCCTATCTTGCGTGGGTGAGTTTCGCATCAGTGCTGAATATCATGATTTGGAGAATGAATTGCTGAACGGCTGCGTGCAATCAACCGAAAGTACAAGTACGGTAGCATGACAAAGAAATGGAGGCCGATCCCATGTACAAAGTGATGATTGAGCATGCGAACTATGAGACGGTGAGAAATGCCGTTGAAAAGGCTTTCGAACTGTTCCCGTTGGAGATATCAGGCCAAAAAGTGCTTATAAAGCCGAACGTCTTGCGGGCTTCGGATCTACAGGAGGGGATTGTTACGCATCCCGCAGTACTCCGGGCTGTGGTGGACAAAATTGAGAGCATGGCGCCCGCGACCATTGTGGTCGGCGACAATCCGGGAATCTTCAGCTATGGAGCCAACGAGGCCAGTTTCAAACAATCCGGCCTCATGGAGGCATCCAAAGGCTATTACCGGAATATAGGCGAGGACTCAGTCCAAGT
>JAUPKT010000227.1 GCA_030837305.1 Thermodesulfobacteriota bacterium | reverse complement strand
GTGTTGACAGGCCCGTAGCTTCCATCCGAGTCCGCATATTCCTTTATGGAAATTCCAGGCATTCACGTGTCCCTCGTCGCAATTGGTGCTAGAAATCATGTACATCAGATGAGGCGTTGCGCAAAAATCGCAGTTTTCCAAAAGGCGGCATTTATCATGTTTCGCCAAATGCCTGTTCGAGATCATCTATGATATCTTTGCTGTCCTCCAATCCTACGGACAATCTGATCAAATCAGGTGAAAGGCCTCCCGCGATTTGCTGTTCGGGAGTGAGCTGGGAATGAGTGGTGCTTGCAGGATGTATGGCCAGACTCTTGGCATCTCCCACGTTGGCCAGGTGAGAAAACAGGTCCAGAGAATCTATGAACTTCTCCGCTGTACGTGCCCCCTCCTTAATGCCGAAAACCACCATGCTTCCACCCTGTGACCCTGAGAAATAGCGTTTTACAAATGGATACGAAGGATCTTTGGGGAGCCCAGGGTAATGTACCCAGGAGACCCGAGGATGCTCACTTAGGTAATTCGCTACTTGCAATGCATTGGCACAGTGGCGTTCCATCCTTAGGGATAGTGTTTCAATGCCTTGTAGGAATATCCAGGCATTGTCAGGGCTTATGCACGCTCCAAGATTTCTTAGAGGAACAAGTCGCATTCTCAATATATATGCCAGGGACTGAAGCTCTCCGAGGTCGTGGCCGAAACGAAGCCCTCCATAAGAAGGTTCCGGCAGGCCATAGAGCTTAAATTTGGGATCAGTCCAGTCAAATTTCCCGGCATCCACCACCACTCCACCTATGCCTGCGCCGTGCCCGCCAAGCCATTTGGTGAGCGAGTGCACGACAACGTCAGCGCCGTGTTGAAGGGCTCGAAAAATACAGGGAGGAGTAAACGTGCAATCCACAATGAACGGAATGTGGGCCTGACCGGCTATGGAGGCGATTTCCTCAAAATCAGGTACACCAAGCGTCGGGTTCCCTATGGATTCGACAAAGATGGCCCGAGTCTTCTCATTAATGGCACGCCTGAATTGATCGAGGTCGTCATGATCCACAAACCTCGCCGTGATACCAAGCTGCGGGAACACGTCATTGAACATTGTGTAGGTGCCGCCATAAAGGTTTCTGCTCGATATGAACTCGTCACCCGCACCAAGGAGATTAATGAGCGAGTAAAAAACCGCGGACGTTCCAGAAGCAAGAGCGAGGGCACCCACACCGCCCTCCAAAGCGGCGATTCTTTTTTCAAGGATGTCTGTTGTGGGATTCATCAATCTGGTATAAATATTGCCCAGTTCTTTCAATGCAAACAGGTTCGCTGCGTGTTGGGTGTTCCGGAACACGTAAGAACTTGTCCGGTAAACCGGCACCCCCCGAGAGAGCGTGTGAGGATCAGGTTCTTGCCCTGCATGGATGGCGAGGGTGTCGAAACCGTAAGCGTCTAAGGGTTTTTTCATTGGTGACCTCTTCGAGAGAGTTGAAACCGTTGTTTGATGACGTCCATTGAGTGGTCAATCCACTGCGAGAATCGCCGAACAAATGGGCATTCATGACAAAATTGGCAACACCGACTCCGTGAGTCAACGAAGCTCTACTTTTTTACTAAAGTTTTTGAGAGTTGCCAAGTGTCTCATCTTTGCGCAAGAAAACATGTCGAGAAAATGCCATGGCTGAAAAAGATTCCTCCGACTTGCGTTCCGTCCTACGCGACATGGTCATGACCAAGACGTCCCTTATCTACCTCGTGTCAGATGAGGACAGGAGGGTGGAATCAGAAATAAGATCTCTTGGTTCGGCTTTCAGACCCAACGTGCGGGTGTACGTTTGGTCGTGCACACGGGGGGTTACGTTGGAGGATGCCACGATACTCGCCTCGTCCTCTCTCATGGATGCCCTCGATTGGTTCATGAACCTAGATGAAATAGCCTTCTTGGTCCTCAATGATGTACAGTTCTTCCTGAGCGACAACCCACCTGTCATTCGAAAGCTCAAGGATCTCTTCGCCCGAGTGGAAAACACCCATAAGACAGTCTTCATGGTGGCACCCTCCCTTGTCATTCCCCCTGAGTTATCCTCAGAAATTGTGGTGATGGATGTTCCCTTGCCACAAGCTGAGGACGTTGAGAGAATACTCAATGTCCTTGTGGAGAAAGAAAAGCATCAGGAAAGCCTCAAGGAGAGTCTCACCCCGTCGTTGAGAGACCAATTCGTTAAAGCGGGAGCGGGGCTTTCGAGTCAGCAGATCATCCAAGTATTTCGGAAGACTATCTCAGGCAAGCAAAACGTTACTGATCGAGAGATCGACATACTGTACGAGGAAAAGCGCCAGTTGGTGAAAAAGAGCGGTCTGCTGGAACTCGTGCCTCCGGGGATGTTGTTCGACCATCTTGGTGGATTTCGCACCTTCAAACAGTGGTTGATTCTGCGCAAGGACATTTTCTCCAAAAGAGCCCGTGAATATGGTTTGAGTTTTCCCAAAGGTGTGTTGCTCATGGGGATCAGCGGATGCGGCAAGAGCCTCTGTGTAAAAGCCATAGCTGCCTTCTGGAAAATCCCATTGCTCCGCTTGGATATGGGAAGGCTCTACGACGGGATTCAAGGCTCACCTGAAGAATGCTTGCGTAAAGTCATCAAGACCTCAGAGG